>JAGMEZ010000435.1 GCA_023127905.1 Caldifarciminota bacterium | reverse complement strand
ATCCTCCTGTTGACAGGCCAGCACCATGTCCAGTTTGGATAAAGTCCGATGCCTGTTGGGTCATCAAGCCCCCTTCGTTCCATCATGTTGCCTTCTTCAGTATAACTACCTGAATAGAGCCAGTTTCCAGAAAGGGTTGTTCCGTCATCTTTCAGTTTGGTAAAGTTCACCAGAAGTTTACCTGTTGTTAAATCGTAGCCGTTTATTTCCTTTGCAACAACATGGGGCTCAGGATGTTCTCCATAATCCCATGCGAGTTTCACTATGGGATCTGGATACTTTCCACCTCTCTTCTTATAAAGGTCTCTAACCCTGATGAAGATACCGCTCAGGATAGATAGGTCATCTATTGCCTCTCCTGGAGGATTAATCGCTTTATAACGCCACTGTGCCCACCTTCCGCTGTTTGTAATACTCCCCTCTTTTTCAAACGACGCTGCAGCAGGAAGTCTGAAAACCTCTGTTTTTATCTTTTTAGGGTCTACACCTGGAGCTTTCCAGAACGAGGACGTCTCCGTATCCCAGATGTCGGCAGTAACCATCCAATCGAGATTCTCCATCGCCTTTCTCTCAAGATTTGCATTTGGTCCACCAACAGCAGGGTTCTGCCCCATTACTATCATTCCCTTGATTTTACCTTTTTTCATTGCCTCAAAAAGCCGAATATGCGAATAATTGTCACTCACTTTTGGAAGATAGTCAAATGCAAACCCATTATCCTTTGTTGCTGCATCACCCCAGAATGCCTTCAATAGACTTACTGCAAACTTCGGATAGTTTTTCCAATAATTGACACTCTTTGGGTCATTTGAAACGGGCGTGCATCGTTTTAGATATGCTTCAAAATTCTTATCAGTTACCTTCGGTACCTTGAGGTACCCAGGAATGATATGAAATAGAAGACAATGATCTGTTGAACCCTGAACATTGGATTCTCCTCTCAATGCATTGATTCCACCCCCAGCAAGTCCCATATTTCCAAGAAGAAGTTGAAGAACTGCATAACTCCTGACGTTCTGGGTACCGTAAGTGTGCTGGGTAGTACCCATTGCATACATTATTGTACCTGCCTTATCTCTCTTTCCCGTTTTACAGTATGCCTTTGTAACCCTGAGGAACGCATCTTTTGGGCAACCGGTAATATTACTGACTGTATCAACATTATATCGGGCGTAATGCTTTTTGATAATCTGAAAAACACATTTTGGATCCTTAAGTGTTTTGTCCTCCTTCGGGACACCATTTTCATCGAGCTGATACTGCCATGTTGTCTTATCATACTTCTGTTCCTTTGCATCATATCCCGAAAAGTAGCCATCCTTAAATGCATAACCTTCGTTGATTAGATGGGCTGCATTCGTAAACTCAGCCACATACTCCTCATTGTAGAGTTTGTTTCTAAGACAATAATTTATTATTCCGCCAATAAAAGCAATGTCTGTTCCGGACCTCAATGGAGCATAAATGTCAGCCTTCGATGAAGTTCTTGTAAAACGCGGGTCAATGCTGATTAATTTTGCACCTTTGCTCTTCGCCTCCATAACCCATTTAAAAGAGATCGGATGGTTCTCAGCAGCATTACTACCGATAATCATTATACAATCACTATTTTTAATATCTATCCAGTGATTGGTCATTGCTCCTCTGCCAAAACTCTCCGCCAGACTGGCGACTGTAGCAGAGTGTCATATACGCGCTTGATGCTCAAGATAAACTATTCCAAGAGATCTTGACATTTTCGAGTAGAGGTAACATTCCTCATTATCAAGAGCAGCACCGCCAAGAGCTGCAATTGCCTCAATCCTGTTGACTACATTTCCATTCTCGTCTTTCGTAACCCAGTACTTATCACGAGTCTCTTTTATCTTCTTAGCAATATGGGTGAATGCCCAGTCCCAGCTAACATCTTTCCACTCGTTTGCATATGGTGCTCTGTACTGAACCTTCGCAAGTCTTCGGGGATTATTGGCAATCTGATACAGAGCTGCACCTTTAGTACAGAGAGAACCCTGGTTTATCGGGTGATCAGGATCACCCTCAGTGTTGATTACCTTTCCATCTTTCGCAGTAACGATCAAGCTACACCCAACACCACAGTAGGGACATATTGTTGTCGTCTCCTTACCATATTTTATCTTGAATGGTTGAGCGTAGACATCTTTTGGTTTGAAAAGGTTAATCCCCAGACCACCTAAAACTGTACCTGCAGCAGTTGCCCCGGAGATCTTGAGAAATGTTCTTCTCGTAAGTTCCATCTTCACCTCCTTTTAGTATTTTTTAACACTAAAGAAGAAGTTTCTCCTTTTCACCTCCTTCCATAACAATTTTATATTTTCCTGTAACCTTCTTTTTTTGCAATTTCATCAAGGTAGTAAGTTTTTATATTCTCTATCTCGAAGACTGTTTTTTCTTCTTGTTCTTTTTTTTGCTCATTCACCGTTTTTATATAACCCTTGCAGACATCGCAAACATCGACCCTGTATGGACTTTCCTCCTCAATATAAAAAAATCTCAGGAGTTTTTGATTATCGTTCTCGCAGAAAGGACACTTAATCCTTTGATAAATCCATTCGGTTCCACAGAGCGGGCACCAAAGTACCCTTTTCCCTACCTCTTTTTCAAATTTTGCCATTTTCGGATTCATACCACAAATAGGACAGTATCCTTTTTCCCATAACTTATCTTTAATTCTATTCTTTCCCACCTCAGCACAGAGCTCAAAAATTGGCTTAAAGACAGTTAATGAGACAGAATACAATAGTTCTTTTCCTACCCCTACTTTTTTTGAAAGTGTATTAAAATACTTTAAATTATTCTGAGCAAGGCTTTTCTGAATTTTATGAAAGTCAATTATTCCATTATTCAGTGCCTCTTTCATTTTTGGTATTTTACCACTCGTTTTAGAATCAAACGATGCCTGAATTTCGCACATTTTATTAAACTTGTCAAGAAGAAAAACCTCCTTAATAACAATCTTTGAAAAATCGGCGAGATGTTCTCTTTGTATAATTTTCTGATTACTATCACCTTCAAAAGCGGGATAGATTTCAATCTTTTTCTTTGCTTCTTTTTTTACTTTCAGGGAAAATTTAAAAACCTTCTCAATATTTGCAAGAGATTCTTCTTCGAACTGTTCACTTTCGTTCAGACTTTTTATTCCCTTTTTTATTTGTTCTTGTGTTGTTATTGACATTTTTTCCTAAATAATACGCCATCCACCAGTATAGATATTCATCCGTTTTCCACGCACAAATCCGATAAGGGTTACTCCAATTTCACGTGCCATTTTTATTGAAAGACTGGAGGGAGCAGACTTTGATGCTATAACTGGTATACCCACTACCCCTGCCTTTCTTGTTATCTCAGAAGTTATCCTTCCACTTGTAAGTAGTATTGCATCATTGAGAGGAATATCAGAGAGAAAACATTCCCCCAAAATCTTATCAACCGCATTATGTCTGCCAACATCCTCACGAAAGAGAACAATTTTTCCCTCTCTTGCCAGTGCTGAAGAGTGAATACCGCCTGTTTTTTTAAAGATTTTAGATTGCCTTACCATCTCTTTCATCACATTGATAATCGTAGTTACGGGAAATTTATATTTAGAACGAATTTTCTTAAAATCTTTTATGTCGTCTATGTTGTAAAAACTCGTTCCCCCACAGCAGCCTGATGTTATAAGCCTTTTTGAGGAGAGCTTTTTATAACCATTTCCATTACCTTTTATGTTTATATTGATTACACCTTTTTTACTGTAAAACCGTATTGATTCAATATCTGTTTTCCCTTTAATAACTCCCTCAGAAACCAGGAATCCTACTGTTAATTGCTTGGGATATGATGGCGTGTAAAGTAAGGTAACAAGTTCTTCACCGTTTAGAAAAATGGTTAGAGGTTCCTCGACAGTAACAGCATCTTTAACCTTCTCTCCAGTATTGTTGTTAATCCTTACAATGTCAAAACTCTCAGTTTTTTGCTCCATATTCTACAATATCCAATGCTTTTTTGTAATCCTCTGCCGTGTTAATATTAAAGAATACATTACTACCAAATGTTTTTATCTCCTCTGAGTTAACAGTTAGTGTTGAACACCTGTTGATAAAAGAATTAACACTCAAACGATTCTTAATCACCGAATCTCTTATTTTATCTTTCAAACTACTTGAATAGATTGCGTGGAGCGGTTCTGCCTTCTTATCAGAGAGTGGGACAATAACATCGTATCGCTTATCGATCTTCTCCATCATAAAGGTTATCAACTGAGTATTTAAAAACGGCATATCGCAAGCAAAAACAAAGATATAGTTTGCATTAATCAATTCAAGAGCAGTATAAATTCCGCCGAGTGGACCTTTCTCAGGAAAAATGTCAGCTAAACAAATAGCATTAAGACCCTCATAAATAGAGGGTCTGTTGGTTACTATATATATATCTGAAAAAACCAATTGCAATCTTCTAACGACAACATCTAAAAGAAAAGAACTTTCTATACTTAAAAATGATTTATTATCTCCAATTCTCTCACTTTTCCCACCCGATAACACTACAGCCTTAACGTCACTCCTCAAAACACCTCCAGCTTAAAGTTCTACTAAAACAATATACTATAAAAAAATTTTATTGTCAACAACTTTTTTGTGAAAATTTTCTCTAAAATCCCCTTATTTTCTTTAAAATACTCACCTGAAGGTCCTCAGGTATTCTCAGATAGCCATGGAACTGCATCGAGTAAACGGCTCTTCCCTGTGAAAGGGAGCGTAAGGTTGTTGCATAACCAAACATTTCAGATAATGGGACAAAAGCTTCAATAATACGACTACCCTCTCTATGTCTCATTCCAAGTACTTGTGATCTTCTTGACTGAATATCTTTTATTATTTCACCAGTATATGATTCAGGAGAAACAATCTCAAGCTCCATAACTGGCTCAAGCAGAATAGGCGAAGCTTCCTCAGCTGCTTTATAGAATGCAATTGAACTTGCTCTTCTGAAGGCAATGTTAGATGAGTCAACAGGATGGTGGGAACCATCGAGGAGAATCGCTTTTACATCCACTACAGGAAAGCCAGCAAGAACACCATTCTCCATAGCTTCGGTTATTCCCTTTTCAATGGAAGATATAAATTCGCTCGGAATTGCTCCATGTCTTATTTTGTTCTCAAATTCGAATCCATTCCCACGCCCAAGCGGCTCTACACGAATCTTCACATGAGCATACTGTCCTTTTCCTCCTGTTTGTTTCACAAATTTTTCCTCAACCGTCTGTTCTTTCTTTATTGTCTCTTTATATGCTACATGAGGGGTTCCGATATTAGCCTTGACACCAAACTCCCTTATCATTCTATTTAAAAGAACCTCAATATGGAGCTCGCCCATACCTGATATAACTATCTGTCCGGTTTCTTCATCATATTTCACCTCAAACGTTGGGTCTTCGTCCTTAAGTGTCCTTAATGTAGAATTGAGTTTCTCCGAATCCTTCTGTGATGTAGGTTCAATTGCAACAGAGATTACTGGTTCAGGGAATGTAGGAGTCTGGAAAAGAATTGGATGCTTTTTTGTTGAAAGTGTGTGTCCTGTTCGTGATTCCTTTAATCCAACAAATGCCGCAATATTCCCGCATGAAATGCTATTGACATGTATTCGCTTGTTAGCATGCATCAGAAGGATTCTGTTTACCCTCTCGTGTTTTTTGAGGTTTGAATTATAAACCGCCTGTCCCTCTTTCACCTCACCAGAGTAAACTCTAACAAAAACTAATTTTCCCACATGAAAATCATTTGCTATCTTAAAAACAACAGCAGAAAAAGGTTCTTCTATTTGTGGTAATCTCTTTTCTACCTTTTCCGTTTCCGGATTTACGCCCTCAATCGGAGGAATATCCAGGGGTGAAGGAAGAAAATTCACAACTGCATTAAGTAGATTTTGAACACCTTTATTCCTGAATGCAGAACCACAAAAAACAGGATGAATTGCATCTATAATTGTTCCTTTTCTGACTGCCTTGATAATATCATCTTCTGTAATTTGCTCCTCCTCAATATATTTCTTCGTAATAACATCATCACAATCACATACCCTCTCTATCAATAATTCACGATAGTGATGTGCTATTTCTATATAGTTCTTCGGTATATCCTCCTCATAAAATTCAATACCCCATCGTTCCTTGAACCATTTTACAACCTTCATGCAAACAAGATCAATTATTCCCTCAAAATTCTCCTCTTTCCCAAGAGGTATTTGCAAGAGAACTGGTTTAGCAGATAACCTCTCTTCCATCATCTTAACAGTTCTAAAAAAATTTGCACCCATCCTATCCATCTTATTTATGAAAGATATTCTTGGTGTAAAATATTTATTAGCTTGCCGCCATACTGTTTCAGATTGAGGTTCAACACCCTCTACGGCGCTAAAGATAATAATGGCACCATCCAGAACCATCAATGACCGCTCTACTTCAACAGTAAAATCTACATGTCCGGGAGTATCTATAATATTTATCTGTGTATCATTCCATACACAGGTCGTCGCTGCAGATGTAATTGTAATACCTCGTTCTTTTTCCTGATCCATCCAATCCATCGTTGCAGAACCCTCATCAACCTCTCCTACGCGGTGCACCTTTCCAGTATAGAAAAGGATACGCTCGGTCGTCGTTGTCTTACCTGCATCAATATGAGCCATTATTCCAATATTTCTAACATTCTCAAGTTTATAAGTTTTCATTTAATATTTGCTTTTTGGATTATTTCCCAAGATAGGTATTATAAATCTATACTACTTTCTATCCTTCTACCACTTGAAGTGGGCAAATGCCTTGTTTGCCTCCGCCATCTTGTGGGTATCTTCCTTCTTTTTTACAGAAGCTCCCTGATTCTTACTTGCATCAATAAGCTCCATAGCAAGTTTTTCCTTCATAGAGTGTCCACTTCTTGCATGTGCTGCTTTCACTATCCATCGTATTGCAAGTGTAGTTTTCCTGCTTTGCCTAACTTCCATTGGCACCTGATAGGTTGCACCTCCAACTCTTCGTGGTCTCACTTCAACTTTTGGTATTACATTCTGGATTGCTTTTTCAAGTATATGGAGTCCATTTTTTTCCGTTTTATCTCCTATTATTTCAATGGCACCTTCAACTA
>JAGMEZ010000434.1 GCA_023127905.1 Caldifarciminota bacterium | reverse complement strand
TCGACACGGCGGTGGTTGCTTTTCTGGAAAGGATCCAACAAAAGTGGACAGGTCAGCCACGTATGTAGCGAGACATATTGCTAAAAACATTGTTGCAGCAAAAATCGCAACAAAATGCGAGATACAATTATCATACGCAATTGGAAAGGCTGAACCAGTAAGCGTTTCTGTCGATACGTTTGGAACCGGCATTGAAAACGATAGCAAAATTACAAAAGCAGTACGCAACATTTTTGACCTTACGCCCAATGGTATAATATCAAAACTTGACCTACGAAGACCAATATACCGCAGGACAGCATGCTATGGACATTTTGGTAGGACTGAGGAAGGTTTTACATGGGAAAAAACAGACAGAGTTGATGAATTAAAAAGAGCATTAACATCCTAACTCAGAAAGGAGTATGTATGGATTTTGACATTAAAGATGCAAAACTAAGAAAAAGTGGAAAATTAAAGATAGAATGGGCAGACAGAAATATGCCCGTTTTGCAATCCATAAGAGCGGATTTCAGAAAAAAGAATTCGCTTAAAGGTCTACGCATTGCAGCCTGTCTCCATGTAACAAGTGAAACTGCAAACCTCATGAGAACACTAAAAGAAGGCGGGGCAAAGGTAGCACTAACAGCATCTAATCCACTCTCCACTCAGGACGATGTAGCTGCGTCGCTTGTAAAAGATTACAACATACCCGTATTTGCGATAAAAGGAGAATCTGATAGGATATATTACCAACATATTGATGCTACGCTTCGTATTAAACCGAATATAACAATGGATGATGGTGCAGACCTTATATCTACTCTTCACTTGAAGAAAAAGGAATTACTTGATGGCATTATTGGTGGAACGGAGGAAACAACAACAGGCGTTATTCGGTTAAAAAGCATGGCAAAAAATGGTGTTCTCAAGTATCCTATTATTGCTGTCAACGACTCATATACAAAGTATCTTTTCGATAATCGCTACGGTACAGGACAGAGTACTTTGGATGGTATTCTCAGGGCGACGAATATGCTGCTCGCAGGCTCGACAGCTGTTATTGCAGGATATGGATGGTGCGGCAGGGGACTTGCTCTCAGGGCAAAAGGTTTAGGAGCAAATGTCATTATTACGGAGGTAGATGCAGTGAAAGCGCTCGAAGCAATTATGGATGGCTTCAGGGTACTACCTATGAAAAAGGCTGCTTCTCAGGGAGACCTTTTTGTTACAGTAACAGGCGACATAAATGTAATAGATACCGAGCATTTTAAGCGAATGAAAGATGGTGCAATCATTGCTAATTCTGGACACTTTGACGTAGAAATCAATAAAAAGGCATTAAAGAAACTCTCGAAAGCACAAAGAACCGTTAGACCTTCTGTTGAGGAATATACCTTGAGGTCTGGAAAAAAGGTCTATCTCCTTGCAGAAGGAAGACTCATAAATCTTTCAGCTGCAGAAGGACATCCAGCTTGTGTTATGGATATGTCCTTTGCAAATCAATCGAAGGCAGCGCTCTACTTAAAAGAAAATGGTACATACTTAGGTAAAAAAGTCTATAAACTGCCTGATGAAATTGACACTCGGATAGCACGTCTGAAGTTAAAGTGCCTTAAGGTAAGGTATGATAAACTAACAAAGGAACAGGAAAAATACCTTTCTTCATGGAAAATAGGAACATAACAAAGAGCAGTTTATTGAATGCTCATTAAGCTTGCGAGGAGCAAATATGGAGAGAAAAAAAACTATTATCATGGGTGCTGCTGGAAGAGATTTTCATAATTTCAATACCTTTTTCAGAGACAACAACGAGTATGAAGTAGTTGCTTTTACAGCTACACAAATCCCTAACATTGAAGCAAGGAAATATCCAAAAGAACTTGCTGGAGAACTATATCCTGATGGAATTCCCATTTTTCCAGAAAATAAACTGACTGCATTAATAAAAGATAAAAATGTTGACTTAGTTGTTTTCTCATACAGCGATGTTCCACATATCTATGTTATGCATAAAGCATCAGAGGTACTTGCAGCAGGTTCAAACTACCTACTTCTTGGTTCCCGGGATACAATGATTGAATCAAAAAAACCTGTAATCGCTATATGTGCCATCCGAACAGGATGTGGTAAGAGCCAGACAACAAGAAGGGTCACAGACATATTACTTGAGCATGGTAAAAAGGTAGTTGTTATCAGACATCCAATGCCTTATGGAGATTTGAGGGATCAAATTGTTCAACGCTTTGCTACCTATGAAGATCTCGAAAAACATAAATGCACAATAGAAGAGAGAGAAGAATATGAACCTCATATTGAAAAAGGTATTGTTGTCTACGCAGGTGTCGACTATGAAAAAATTTTAAACGAAGCAGAAAAGGAAGCAGATATAATCCTTTGGGACGGTGGTAATAATGACATTCCATTCTATAAGCCAGACCTTCTCATTGTCGTTTTAGATCCTTTAAGACCGGGACACGAACTTCTCTACCATCCTGGAGAAACAAACTTAAGAATGTGTAATGTTGCTCTTATCAATAAAATGGATAGTGCAAAAACCGATGATGTTGAAATTGTTAAAGAAAATATAAAGAGTGTTAATCCATATGCAGTAATTATTGAGGCAGATTCTCCTGTCAGTGTTGATGAGCCTGAATTAATTAAAGGTAAAAAGGTACTTGTTATTGAGGATGGTCCCACACTCACACATGGCGGGATGGCTTTCGGGGCAGGTTTTGTAGCGGCAGAAAAATTAGGTGCAGCTGAGATTATTGATCCAAGACCATTTGCAGTTAAAACAATAAAAAATACATACAATAAATTTCCGCAGTTAGAAAAAATACTTCCCGCTATGGGATATGGGGATGCACAGATGAAGGATCTTGAAGATACCATAAATGCTGCTACCGTTGATGCTGTGATCATTGCCACTCCCATCAATCTTGCAAAACTGATAAAAATCAATAAACCACATGTCCGGGTAACGTATGAACTTGAAGAAAGAAAGGAAAATGCGCTGTCTGATATCATTAAGAAATTTATTTGAAACAATTTCACAGCCTACGAAATTGCTTCACCTCCTTTAACGGGCTCGCGTAATTAGATTCCAGAATATTAAATGAAATGAAAGAGAAAAAAGCAGTTGTAGCACTCGGTGGAAATGCGCTTATTAAAAAAGGCCAAAGGGGAGACATCCACGAGCAATTTGCAAATGCAAGGGAAAGCTTGGGCGGAATCGTTGACCTCATAAATGAAGGGTATAAAATTGCAATAACACATGGTAACGGTCCTCAGGTTGGGGTTGAACTCATAAAAAACGAATGCGCAAGGAAAGAAATTCCACCACTTCCATTAGGTTGTATAGATGCAGAAACAGAAGGATGGATGGGATATATGATAGAGCAATCCCTTCAGAATCGTCTAAAAAGGGAAGGTATCAAGAGAAGTATCGTAACGATCATCACTCAGGTAATCGTTGATAAGAACGACCCGTCTCTTAACAAACCAACAAAGTTTGTCGGTCCAT
>JAGMEZ010000433.1 GCA_023127905.1 Caldifarciminota bacterium | reverse complement strand
ATTTCGTGTTTTATTGTTATTAACAAAGGAGGATAAGTGGCACATGCTTATACACCGGGACTTAAAGTAACATCAAAATCAATAGTACAAAAGGAAAGAAGGCTACCCCTCAAGGGTGAAGTCGTCGTCAAAGTTGGAGATGAAGTTGCTGCAGACAAAATAATCGCAACAACATCACTCCCAGGCGAAGTAGAACCACTGAACCTTGCTGGAAAACTCGGAGTCCCTCCATCGGATATCCTTGAATACCTTTCAAAAAAGGAGGGGGATAGCTTAGAAGAGGGAGAGATAATTGCACAGACGAAAGGTCTTCTGGGGCTTTTTAAGACTGTTATAAAGTCACCTATTACGGGTACTCTTGAAAACATCTCCGAAATTACAGGTCAGTTAATCCTGAGAGCGCCCCCTAAAAAAGTGGAGATAGATGCTTATATTGATGGAAAAGTGGTTGAGGTTTTTAAACAAGAAGGCGTTATTATTGAAACAGTTGCTGCCTTTGTCCAGGGGATTTTTGGCATTGGAGGAGAAGCAAAAGGCATAATCACGAAGATTGCCTCCTCACCGGATGATATTGTATCAATTGATATGATTAAACCCGAACATAAAGGTAAAATCCTTATCGGTGGTTCATTCGTCGACAGTAATACGCTGAAACAAGCTGCAAAATACGGTGTTAGTGGCGTTGTAGTCGGAGGTATCGATGACCAGGATCTGAGGAATTTCCTTGGTTACGACATTGGAGTTGCCATTACCGGCTCAGAGGATATCGGAGTAACCCTTGTTATTACAGAAGGTTTCGGAAAGATGAGTATGGCAAAGAGAACCTTTCAACTATTAATTGCGCAAGAAGGAAAAAAAGCATCCATCAATGGAGCGACTCAAATCAGAGCAGGTGTATTGAGACCCGAGATCGTCATTCCGCTCCCGGGTGAAAAAGCCGAAGAAATTGAGCAAGAAAGCAAGGGACTTGAAATTGGTTATCCAATAAGAGTAATCAGAGAACCGCATTTTGGGGCGATGGGTAAGGTCTGTGAACTACCGCCTGAATTACGACAGATAGAGACAGAAGCAAATGTGAGAACCCTTGGGGTGGAACTTGATGATGGCAGTAAAATCATCTTACCCCGCGCAAATGTTGAAATGATAGAGGAATAAAAAACCTTGCTCAATGTGCTATAAATAATATCATAAAACGTTACAACATTGGCTTCGGGATGACGCAAAAACCCTTGCTCAAAAAGATTATAAACTTTTTACTTTTCACCTGATAAAATTGGAGGGAAAATGGTTCAAATAATTTTTGTATTACTCAAGCTATTCGTTATGCCTCTTTTTTATGTTTCATCTCTTTTCTTAACAACTTCAAGTGTCAACTTCGGCTTTGAGAAATCAGTCGGTTTGATTGAAGTAAAGGGGATGATTACGGAGGAAGTCAGAAAAGAGACAGTAAAAAACCTTTCAAAATTCAGACGCACTAAAAACATTCGAGCAATTGTTCTCCGTATTGACAGCCCTGGAGGTGGAGTTTCTGCCTCACAGGAAATCTACAATGAAATAAAAAGGATAAGATATGCGGGGAAACCCATATATGCTTCTATGGGAAGTATTGCAGCATCGGGTGGTTATTATATCGCCATCCCCTGCGATATGATATTTGCGAATCCCGGCACAGCAACAGGTTCAATCGGTGTAATAATGGAAATACCAAACGTTGAACAATTATTGAAAAAAATTGGCGTCTACTTTATGGTGATAAAATCTGAAGAACATAAGGATATTGGGTCACCATTTAGAGAAATGACAGAAAAGGAAGAAGAACTTTTAAAGGCTGTCATTGATGATGTTTATCATCAATTTGTTGATGCAGTTGTGATGGAACGAGGAATGGAAAAAGAAGATGTCCTTGAGGTAGCAGATGGGAGAATAATGACAGGGAAACAGGCTGTTGAACTTGGTCTCGTTGATGAGTTAGGGGATTTACAGGACGTCATAAGTGCTGCAGCAGAAGTTGCTGGAATCAAAGGGAAACCAAAAATTATCAAACCGAAAAAGAAAAGACCAACGCTATTGGAACTCTTCGGAATAAAAACCCTACTGGAAGAATACATAACAACCGTAAGATTGCAGTACAGATAACACACCAGTTGCTTCGCAACGGAATGGGTTCTTAGACTGGCTCAGAACGGAATTTGTCATTCGTAGTGCTAATGACGGAATTGGTTCCTCGTTAATCTCGGAACGGAATGTAGCCTTTGGCTGGAATACAGAGACAAAACCAATAAAGAAAATTTTAATGACTTGAAAAGGATGTCATTGCGAGTATTTTTTCATAATTTCTTCCAAAGCAATCCCATATTCACCTGTTGCTTACCAATTCTTTCTCAAAAGTTTTTAGGAATTTTCCATTCTTTAAGTATTTTACACCCTCCATCATACATCGTACATCCCATAGTTTCCAATGTAACTATATTCTTTTTCCTTTTTCTTTTATCCTTATCCCCACCTTTCTCTCCCCTTTTCGCTTCAGGCACCACAATTTCTTATTCATATATCCTCGTAAATTTTGAAGAAGGAAATATCGAACAAATGGAAGATACCTCTGGTTACCTCGATTATCCATTTCCAACAGGTTCTGTTATAAAACTTTTCAGCACACTTGCTTATCTTTATGACGGAGGCGAGAAAAACAAGGTTCTTCTCTGCCCAGAGACTGAATCAGGCTCCCCCATTCCCCCAACATGCTGGTACAGACCCGGACATGGTTACTTGGATTTGAAGGGTGCGATTGCAAACTCTTGTGATACT
>JAGMEZ010000432.1 GCA_023127905.1 Caldifarciminota bacterium | reverse complement strand
AATTCTGGAGAGGTTATTCAAATAATCGAAAATAGCCAATCCGGGGCAATATACTACAAGTCCTTTTATATTGCTAATTATCTATCACACCCAAGATTTTCAGATACTACAAGTCTCGATTCTCTCTCAGTATGGAAATTTGAGGTAGTTTTAGACTCCTTGGAAGGTCAGAGTAGTGGAAGTTGTATCACACGCTATGGTCCCGGAGATTCAATCAGAATATATCGCAGTTTCTTTGAAAAATATACTAAAGGGAATGTTGACCTTCTCTTTATAGATGATGCAAATCTCCAAAAGTATATCCTGGGTGAGCAATTTAAGGCATTTGACTACTTCTCTACCAGTTACGATACCTCTACGTTCATTGCCCAGGACTATACATTATATCATCTCGTTGTCTCGAATGAGGATGTGCTATACTACACCCCATTCTGCAGTTTAATGGTCAATCTTTATAGAAATCCATTGGTTGGAGTTGAAGAAGAAGTTAAAAACCAGTCCTTTTCTCAAAAATTGCCAACAATCTATAGAGGAAAATTATTCCTTAACCTTATCGAAGCTTCGCATATAAAAATCTATGGGATATCAGGAAGGCTTATCTATGATTCTAAGAAAAAAGTTAATAAAATTGATAAAGACCTTTCTTCTGGCATCTACTTCGTAAGGATTAATTCGAATAATAAAAATCAAATTAGTAAATTTATTGTTATAAAATAGGAGGTCAAATGAAGAAGAATTTATTCATCTTTCTTTTACTTATCTTTGTAGCACCAAGCTTTGCAGTATATAGCCAAAAGCCTCATGACAAGGGATTACTTTATCTAAGGATGACAAACTACGGTATGTTTGGTTATCAGAATCAGGGGATC
The DNA here is from genome assembly GCA_023127905.1 of Caldifarciminota bacterium. Taxonomy (GTDB): domain Bacteria; phylum Hydrothermota; class E44-bin80; order E44-bin80; family E44-bin80; genus JAGMEZ01. Next base: position 1,568 of record JAGMEZ010000432.1, on the reverse strand, counting down.
TGGCCAAAAGGTACTAATGAGTTTTATATATATGGTGCTGGGTTATGGGTTGGTGGTTTAAATAAATGCTACGTTGATACCACTTCACTTACTACTGGTTGTGATTCTATTGATTATGAAATTTTTGTACTTTCTACTGCTGGATTCGGCTCCACTGGCGCTATCCTGATTGAAGATGAATTGATACTCCATCGTGGCAAGACCGATACTTCTTTTACTGATGTAATCAGAGGATTTGCAAAGACCAAGGCAACAGCTCATATAGCCGGAATAGAAGTCATGAAAATGGATATAAAGGTTTCGATAGGATACGATGCATCATTAGCCCAGTCAGAATTTGTGCCTGGTGATTTACCAAATGAGCCAGGTTATACAAATCCCGATGAAAGGGTTTTGATGTCCGATGACCCTGCAGATACAAGTCTATGGCCTTTACGGGACCCTTGGGGTAATCCAATTATTCGCTCAAAACAGGACAGTTATGCAATTTTCAATGACCAGGATTCAACAAAATGCCCCCAGCCTCTTTTAATCAAGGTTATTCAAGTTGGATATGCCTGGGACTACCACTACTATGAGGATTTCATATTTTTAAATTACTTGGTTGTGAATGACACACCTGATACTATCTTTCACACCCAGCTCGCAGTAAATTGTGATGCTGATATTGGTGAGTACACTGATGACCTCATTGGCTTCGACCAATCGAGGGACCTTGGTTATGCCTACGATTCAGATTTCTATGAGGAAGGATGGATCCATACCCCGGGTTTTATTGGCTTCGACTTTCTTGAAAGCCCACCCGATACACAGGGTCAGCAGATAGGCTTAACTGCCTTTAAGATAACCCACAATCCAGGTGTTGGTGGTCAGGGCGAGCCGGATCCAGGTAATGACTATGAGGCATATCAGCTCATTGCTGGATACAACTATACTGATACTATTACTGGTGGAAACTACCATCCTTTTGATACAATTACTGATCCAACTGATGTGCGATTTCTTCAATGCACTGGACCCTTCGATTTTGCTCCTGGAGACACTGTAAAGGTAGTAATTGCCGTAATTGCTGGTGCAGATACAAATGATTTTCTTGCAAATGATGATCTTGCTCAAAATCTATATAATTCTAACTATCTGACCCATGATATAACAGTACAATCACCGAATGGTGGTGAGGAGATTTCAGGTACTTATACAATCACCTGGACTGATTCCTCATCAACCGGAGCTCCACTCTTGGTTGATATTTCCTACAGCCGTGATGGCGGAAAGACTTTTCAGGATATTGTTACATCCATTCCAGATAACAATTTTTACGACTGGAATACACTTGGATTTCCTGATGGCACAAGGTATCTTGTAAGGATAACGGTTCATGATACAATTGCCGTAGGTGAGGATATTTCAGATTCATTATTTACGATAAACAATCCAGGTAACGGTGTACCTGATGTAATACTACTTTCGCCTCTATCAGGGACATTACAAGATACAGTTATGATAGAATGGTGGGCAAATGATGCAGACCACGACACCTTGCATATCGACCTCTATGCAAAAAGAAA
>JAGMEZ010000431.1 GCA_023127905.1 Caldifarciminota bacterium | reverse complement strand
AGGCATGATGTCCCGGAGGTCTGATAAGGCAGAATGCGTTTTTTACAACTCTATCCATAACAGCATCTATTGCAGCAAGAACTCCACCGACTGCAAGTAGGGCAATATCATAGGTTTCTCGTGAAAGGACCGTGTCCATATCAAGCATACCTCCCCCCATTTCGGAGAGTTGCTTTACAGATTTAATATAATTTATATTATGAATGTACTCAACAACTTTCACAGGTGATGGATAAGGCTTAATTTTTTTTAGCTTTTTAAATATCTCCTTATCTTTTAGATACTCATATATTGCAGCAAGTCTCTCAGGAGACTCAGGATGGTTCCCCGTCTTGTGGTTAAGGTATCGCTCATCATATACAATTCCTGTTTTATTTTCTGAATTATAAATCATTGGAATACCGTCATACATTAAGGATTTTGTTTCGGGGACTACATTCCCAAAACACTATAAATAAATTATCATACGATTTATAGAATGTCAAGAGCCCATTTGAGGTTTGTCTGAAGACCTGTTTGAAGTTTACTTTTTTACTTGCTTATTATAAAGAAATTTGTTATAATATTGTATATGAATGTCAAAAATATAGAAAATAGAGTGATTGGATGTATAAAAACGAACAGGTTAATCACCTCAGGCGATAAAGTTCTTGTTGCAGTTTCGGGTGGTCCTGATTCAATTTTTCTATTTAATTTGTTAAACCGCTATAAAAAGGAACTTAGCATTGAATTATTTTGTTGCCATATAAATCATAACTTGAGAGGAGAAGTGTCCAAAAAGGAAGAAACATTTGTAAGAAATGTTTCTAAAAGTATGGGTATTCAGTTTGTTTCAAGAAGTATAGATGTTTTGTCATACAGTAAGGAGATGCACCTTTCCATTGAGGATGCTGCGCGTAAGATGAGATTGAAAGTGCTAAAAAATATAGCTGATGAAATAAATGTTCAAAAGATTGCTCTTGGGCATACTTCAGATGATAGTATAGAAACCTTCTTCTTAAATTTGTTTAGAGGAGCAGGAAGGAAGGGACTTTCGGGAATAAAGTTGCAAAGGGAAATCTTTATTCGTCCCCTACTTTGTATTTCAAAAAAGGAGATTACAGTTTTTCTAAAAGAGAACAACATTGACTATAGAATCGATGTAACGAACTGGAATAGGGATTATAGGAGGAACTTTATTAGAAGAGAAATCGTTCCACTAATTGAAGAAAAGATAAATAGTAATTTAAAAGCAAACATTTTGCAATTAATAAGTGTTATAAATAATGAGGAGGAATTACTATCGAAAGTAACAGACGAGGTAATTGAAAATATATGTAAAAAGACTGAAGACGGAATTCTTGTAGAGAGGGATGGTTTCAGAACACTAAAACCAGCTTTACAGAGAAGAGTAGTAATGAAGTGTTTTGAGAAGATAGCAGGAAAGAATAAAAGCTTAAAATTTAAGGAGATCGAGGCATTACGAAATACAATATCAGGAACATCATCAGGGCTTTATTTTTCATATCATAAAAGTGAATTTTTCATTGGTGCAGATACCGTCCTTGTTCGACGTAGTGAGACAGTTATAGAAAAAGCTGAGAAATGTGATGTAGTAAAACTTAATATTCCTGGTGATGTGCAATTCAAGGAGTGTTGCAGTATTATAACTTCAGTACTTAAGAATATTAACGGAAATATTAATGACAAAAAATGTGTTTACTTTAACCTTAGTGAGATTCATCCACCCCTTGTCGTACGAACAAGAAGAAATGGCGATAAATTCAGCCCCTTCGGGATGAATAAGAAAAAAAAGATTAAAGATTTCTTTATCGATGAAAAAGTTCCGTTCTGGGAACGGGATAAGATTCCATTAGTTGTTGATACAAAAGATATTCTCTGGATAGTAGGTCTTAGAAGATCTGATTTGGCAAAGGTTGGTGATAAGACGGAAAGAGTCCTGAAGATTGAGGAGAGACAAATTGGATAAGAAAATAAAACGGTTACTTGGAAAAGCCGAAATAAAGAAAGGTATTAAAAAACTTGCACAGAAATTAAATAATGACTACCGAAATAAATCGCCAATAATTGTATGTATACTTAAAGGTGCATTTATGTTTCTTGCAGACTTAATCAGAGAACTTAAAATTCCTGTTCGAATAGATTTTATATCAGTTTCAAGTTATGGGGATTCGTCGAGAACGAGTGGCGTTGTTAAAATTAACAAGGATATTTCTATTGATATTGAAGGTGAAGATGTTCTACTTGTCGAGGATATTGTCGATACAGGATTAACGCTCTCCTACATATTTGATTTTTTGAGAAGGAAAAATCCGAAGTCTGTTAAGATATGCGCTCTCCTTGAAAAAAGAGTAAAGAGGTCTAAGAAAATTAAAATAGATTACAGGGGATTTGTTGTTCCAAATAAGTATGTCATTGGATACGGACTTGATTTTGCAGAGAAACATAGAAATCTTTCTGACATACATGTAATGGAGTTTTAAAATGGAAAAAAAGAGAAAAGAACCAAAACAGCAGCCAACGAGTACAATGTGGAAAGGTGTCCTTGTTTGGGTAGGTATCATACTTCTTCTTATGATTGCAATAGGAATTTTCAATCAGAAGAGGAAAGCCGAAGTGAAGATCTCCTTTTCGCGGTTTCTGACGGAGGTAGATAAAAAGAATGTAGAAAAGGTTACAATAATGAACCTTGATATTCAGGGGGTTCTCAGAAGCACATCGAGTGTAGAAGGTAAGGAGGGAATAGTGCAATTTGACAAGTTCAAAACACGTATTCCCTTTGAAGATCGCGATCTTGCAAAGGATCTCGCTAAAAAAGGTATTGAAGTAGAATCAAAGTCAGAAAGCGGGTGGTGGAAGTATCTATGGCCGACCTTACCATTTGTAGTTCTTATTGCAATATGGATATTTTTCTTTAGACAGGTACAATCGGGCCCTACGAAGGCACTTTCTTTTGGTAAGAGCAAAGCAAAACTAACACTTCCTGATAAACCAACGGTAACGTTTAGCGATGTTGCAGGAGTAGAAGAAGCAAAGGAAGAATTACGAGAGATCATTGAGTTTTTAAAGAACCCAAAGAAATTTCAAAGGCTTGGAGCTAAAATTCCAAAGGGAGTTCTTCTTCTGGGACCGCCTGGAACAGGAAAAACACTTCTTGCAAAAGCTGTTGCTGGGGAAGCAAATGTACCGTTCTTTTCACTTTCTGGTTCCGATTTCGTGGAGATGTTTGTAGGTGTGGGTGCATCAAGGGTTAGGGACCTTTTTGAGAAAAGTAAGAAATTTGCACCGAGTATTGTCTTTATAGATGAGATTGATGCAGTGGGAAGACACAGGGGGGCTGGAATTGGTGGGGGACATGACGAGAGAGAACAGACATTGAATGCACTGCTTGCCGAGATGGATGGTTTTGAAACCAATGAAGGTGTAATTTTGATAGCGGCGACAAATAGACCTGACGTGCTTGATCCTGCACTATTACGACCTGGTCGTTTTGACAGAAGGGTAATTGTCGATTTTCCCGATATCCGCGGCAGAAAGGGAATATTGAAAGTTCACACGAAAAATATTCCCACTAATAAAGATGTAGATATTTCTCTTCTTGCGAGAGGAACCCCAGGATTTTCAGGAGCTGATATTGCAAATATGGTTAATGAGGCAGCTCTTCTTGCTGCAAAACTGAACAGGAAGAATGTAACGATGGATGACTTCGAAAAGGCGAAGGATAAAGTATTGATGGGTGTAGAAAGAAAGAGCCTTCTTATAAGCGAAGAAGAAAAGAGGTTTACAGCTTATCATGAGTCAGGTCATGTTCTTGTATCGGAAATGACGCCTGATACAGATCCTATTCATAAAGTGACGATTGTACCAAGAGGAAGAGCACTCGGGACAACACAGCAATTACCAATTGATGATAGGCATAATTATACAGAGAGTTACCTGAAAGCAAAGCTTGCCACACTTCTTGGTGGAAGATGTGCTGAATTTTTAATCTTCAGAAACAGATCAACAGGTGCACAAAATGATATCAATAGTGCAACAGAAATCGCAAGGAATATGGTTATGAAGTGGGGAATGAGTAAAAAAATTGGACCACTGATGATGAGTGATAGGGAGGAACAGATTTTTCTTGGTAGAGAGATTGCTCAACACAGGGATTATTCAGACAGTACTGCAAAATTGATAGATAGTGAAGTTAGATTTCTAATAGATGAAGCCGAGAAAAGAGCAGATAAAATTCTCAGGGAAAATAAAGGATTACTTGAGAAACTTGCAAAGGAGCTACTTGAAAAGGAAGTGTTGACAAGAGACGAGGTAGAAAAGATAATCGGATCAAAGGGAAGAAAACAAAAAACAACAAAAAAAAATAAGGGAAGAAAATAGAAATAAACGCGAAAAGGCAACAACTAAACCAGAGAAATTATTGGTTTAAACAATAGCCGCTATAAAAGAAACAATCCATTAAAAAAATAAAATATTAGATGAATAAGAAAAGGGTTGAAGAGCTAACACGCCAATTTTTAGAAGAGATAGGATTTGATCCAAACAGTAAAAAGTTAAGAAAAACGCCCGAGAGAGTTGCTTTGATGTTAAAAGATATATTTTCATCGCTTAACGACGATCCATCAAAGGAGATGCAGGTTTTTAAGACGGATGTTAAAAATGAGATTATTCTCCTTAAGGATATTCCATTCTTTTCTTTTTGTGAGCACCATCTACTTCCTTTCTTTGGAAGGATACATATTGCTTATATTCCCAGAAATGGATTAATTACAGGGTTCTCAAGTTTTGTTTCTCTTGTTAAGATATTATCAAGACGGTTACAGCTCCAGGAAAGATTAACAGATAGAATTGCTGATACAATTGTTGATATACTTAATCCTGAAGGTGTGTTGATTGTCGTCGAAGCCAGGCATCTCTGTATAGAAATGCGAGGCGAAAAACCCCCAAACACTGAAGTTACAACATATTCTGTTAGAGGAAAGATGAAGGAACAATCAATTAAAGAGAGTGCCATATTAATGGTAAGGAATAGAAAAGGGATATGAGGTATGGTTGATGTAAGACAATTGTCTGTAAAATCAGTAAAAGATGTTAGGGGTGAAATTTCCAGGATTGGTGTTGATACGGAGTGCATTGATTCTCTTAGTATGAAAGGAAAGTTTTTAGTACTGAAGATTTCACATCTACCACCAGCATCTTGTAATATTATAAAACAGGTAGCTCTATCTGTTGGAACCGATGCAGCTGTTCATCGTGATGTTATTACCGGTAAGAAAAAGGTTTCTAACCTTCTGTTGTTTGGAACCTTGAAAGAAATAGAAAGAGTTGCAGAGAAATTGATAGGACAACCTCTTGGTCTAAATGGAATAGCAAAGGAGCTCCTCTACCATGTCAATGGGGTAGGTGGATCAAGGTATTTAAAGACAGCATTGAGAAGAATTGATATTAAAAAGAAAGTACTTATTATGGGTGTTTTAAATGTGACTCCTGATTCATTCTCAGATGGCGGACAATTTCTTGATAAGGAGAGAGCAGTTGAAAGAGCCTTACAGATGGTTGATGAAGGTGCAGATATTATCGATATTGGTG
>JAGMEZ010000430.1 GCA_023127905.1 Caldifarciminota bacterium | reverse complement strand
ATAATCGATAAACATCATCATCACAGAAACAAATATTGTTATCATTACACCTTGTTTTAAATTATGAATTAAAGTTTCCATCATAATAATGCTCCTTTATTGTATTTCTTCGTTCTTCATAAATGACCAATTTCCTTATTCTGCCAGACCTAATTTGGTTTAATATCTTTCTTTGCCTTCGGCAATTTTCTCATAAAGAATTTTTTGTTACCATACTTTGTTTCAACTAATTTATTTTCGGCTAGTAAATTTACAATTATCTTCCAATCTGACTTAGCTTTTTTTAACAATTCGTTAACAGCCTCCTCTCTCATTGGATGTACTGATGTGATACTCAGTAAATCCTCTTCGACATTTTTTGTAAATGCAAAGGCGTTTCCTTCATAACCAATGAGATATTCTACATCAATTGACTTTTCACTAAATAGTTGATAAGCCATATTTATATTATATTCAGTTGGGGAGCTAACCCATTTTTCTGTAGGTGGTCTCGTTGGAATAGCAATATAGCTCTTCTTAACATTTAATCCTGCAATAAAATTAGCGATCTTTTTAAGCTCTTCGGTGCTATCATTAATATCTTTAATTAGCATGGTTTCAGTTACAAATTCACCGCTGAATGTATGTGAAAAATCTGATATGCCCTGCAGTATTTTATCAAGTTTCAGAGATTTATGTGCTCTATTGATTCTATGCCAAATATCCTGGCTTATCGCGTCGATCTTTAAGGAAACCCAATCTGCATTACTTAGCTCATCGCGAACATCTTTTTTCCATATAAGAGAGGCATTTGAAATAACCGCGATTTTGACACCTATCTTTCTGAGCAACTCTATCTCTTTACCTAAGTGAATATCGAGAGTTGGTTCTCCATCAGGCACAAATGTGAGATAATCAACAGGTTCTCCTTTCTTCTTGGCTTCTTTGACTTTGTTTTCTATAGCTTGTAGTATTTCTATAGGATTGTAGAATGCTTCGCGTTCTACCTGTAGCTTCAAAGTCTTTCCCACCTGGCAGTAGACACAGGTGTACGTGCAAATTTTCGGAGGAATGTTATTTATTCCTAAACTATGCCCCAAGCGCCTTGATGGAACTGGACCGAACGCTATCATTTTATCCGACATACTTACCTCCTCAAGTGAGAAAATATTTTCTTTACCAGAAATATGTTATATCCTACCAAAAAATTATGTCTTTTTCTTACCATTATTCAAAAGATGGAAATTACTCTCCAAATTACGCCTGTGAATAAAATGCCATAGATTATCGACGCTGCTGTTATAAATAACGCCTTCTTCGACCCGAATTCTCTAATTAGCATTCCTAAAGAAATAATGCAGGGTATTCCAATTGCAGCAGCTGTTCCAAAGGTGTATATTTGAAGAGGTGCTAAAGCCGCAGATATATCGCTGCCTAAAACTGTTATAAGCATTGCGCCGGTTAAGTCTTTCTGTAAAAACCCAAACACCAGAGGAACAATAGTTTCACTAGGCAACCCTAACCAACTCGTGATCGGAGAAAGTGGTTTCACTATAATACTCGTAAGACCCACTACTTCCAAAATGCCATAGGCAATCCCTCCCAGTGCGAGTAAAGGAACAACGATATATACAAAATCCTTCATCCTGAGCCAGCTTTTTGCAAGAATATTTTTAACAAAGGGCTTTCTATAAGGAGGCAGTTCCAAAAGCAAAGGCTCTCTTTCAAGATGAGTGATTTTTGCTATCCCAAGTGCCCAGATCAAACCAGCAACAAACAGAGTTGCGAATACCGAAAAAGCCATTATTATACCTCCGTAATACCCAACTATTCCCATTATTAAGGCAATTCTTGAAGAACAGGGCACAAAGGCAAGTAAGGAGGCAGTGTAGACTTGTTCCTTTTTAGATGATAAGATTCGAGTAGCTCGAGTCGCCGGCGCAGTGCAACCCAGGCCTAATAATAAAGGGATGAATGATTTCCCAGGTAGCCTTATTTTTTTCAAAAACCTTTCTGCATTGACAATAAATCTGGAGAGGATCCCCACATCTTCGAGTAAACCCAAAAGCAAATAAAACAAGAACACATAAGGTAAAGCGATAGAGATACCTGCCGCAAGTCCTGTTAAACCACTCATTAATATTAGAGAAACAATGGAGTGATCCGTCATACCAAATGAAGATAGGAGGTTCTCTGTCGTGTTCATGAAGACGGTCTGTATAAAATTGCCAAGATACAATAGTATTCCGAAAATAACTATAAAAAACAGACCGGTGGCAAGTAGACCAAATGTCTTATGCAAGAGAATATTATCAATCCCATCATGCGATTTTTTTTCTTTTTTCAAAGAGCACATCTGTGTAACCTTTTGTGCTATGAATGAGGCTGTACCAAATCTCGTTATTGCAATATCTTCTGCAAGTTTTGAATGTACTTTCAATATTTTTTTGACATCCTCGAGTATTCTTTGCTTTTTTAAATATTTATAGAAATGTTTATCTTCCTCCAAAATTCTTAAGGCAATGAATCTTTTAGGTAACCTTCCTTTAATGTAATTAGAAAGCTTATTTATCCCCTTTTCTATATGGTTATCATATTCAATAAGAAAACTTTGTCTTGGTATTTCTTTAATCTTTACTATTAAATTAACAAGCTGATTTATTCCCTTCTTAATTAAAGGATTGATAGCGACAACCGGAACATTAAGGTATTTATCTAATTTCCCACAATCAATTTCTATGCCTTTTTTTTCAGCATCCTCTATAAAATTGAGAACAAGAACAACAGGTATGTGGCTTTCTAATATTTGCAATACAACATAGAGACTTCTTTCAAGAGACGTCGCATCAGCAATGACTATCGCAGCATCTAATTCCCCATTAAACAGAGCTTTTTCAGTAACTTTTTCTTCTTCACTTCTATCTGAAATAGAATATATTCCCGGCGTATCTACAAATTCAATTTTCGTATTATTAATCTTCTTTTTGGCTTTTGTTATTTCAACGGTAGTTCCAGGATAATTAGACACCGTAACTCTCTGACCAACTAATGCGTTGAGTAATGACGACTTCCCTACATTCGGTTGTCCAATTAGGAGTATTTTAAGATTTTTCATATTCTAACACCATAACTTTTTCTGCAATCTCCTTATCGAGTGCAAATTTATTATTCTTTATTCTGATAATAACAGCATTAGGAACTTCATTTGTTATTGTTATCTCTTCTCCTGGAAATATTCCCATACTTACTATTCTTTCAAATAGCCTATTATTCGAAATCATGATATTAGTAATCAATCTTGCTTTATGTATTTTAGCTTTTGTTAAAGGATAACCTTTTCCTTTAAATGCAGATAACT
>JAGMEZ010000043.1 GCA_023127905.1 Caldifarciminota bacterium | reverse complement strand
CATGATTATCTGACCCCCCAGTTGTAAGAAAATTTCTTTCATGTGCAACTTGTAAATACCACGAAATCTGCCTGGATGAGTGATCGGGATGCCAGACTTCGAGCCCTGCAAATGGTAAGTTTATTAGCTCCAGAAATATTTCATCGTCTCCTATATTACCAGGGTGAGACAAAACAGGAATTCCACCAGCACACCTTATCAAGTTTATCGCTTCTATTGGATCAAGTTTGAATTTTGGTACATTGCATGGTTTTCCATTTCCTATATATTTTTTAAAAGCCTCTTTATACCCATTTATATTGTTAGTATCAAGCATTGCCTGAGCAATATGCGGACGTCCAATTGCGCCTTCCCCAGCAATTGATTTTAATGTATGGAAGTTTATCTTAATACCGAAATTTTCAAGTTTTCTTAAAATTTTTTTTGCCCTCTCTTCTCTATACTCCCTCATTTCGCTAAGCATCTTATTTAATTTCCTCTCATTTACATCGAAAAGGAAACCCAATATATGAATTTCAGTATCCCGATAAATTGCGCTGAGCTCAACACCTGAGATAACACGAATACCCCTCTCTTTTCCGTAAGATATGGCAGGCACCACTGCAGCAATTTCATCGTGGTCTGTAATCGAAATAGCTGAAAGATTCACTCTTTTTGCTTCATCAACTATCTTACTTGGGGAAAATGTTCCATCAGAGAAATAGGAATGAATATGAAGATCACAATAATCCATCTCTATTCCGAAAGCCCGAGATCCTGAACAACTTCTCTGACTAAATGTTCGTCAATAAGAGGTTTCTTAAGAAGGTACCCCTCAAGTAAAACATTATCACAGATGGTATTTATCATTCTTGGCTTTCCTTTAGAATATTTATGTATTACCTCCATTGCCTCATCGGTAAAAAGAGGGTTTTCTCTCCCTGCAACTGAAATCCTGTGGTCAATGTATTCCTTGGTTGATTCCGGGGAAAGGGCTCCGAGGACTATTCTCATCGATACTCTTTGGTACAAAGGTTTATCGAGTTTTAGATAATCTTCCATTTCTGGAAGTCCGAAAAGAATAAAAGTAATAAGATGCCCTTCTTCAAATTGTATATTTAAAAGTCCTCTTAATTCCTCCATAATTTCCTTATTCTGAAGCATATTTGCTTCATCAATTAATACAACTGCTTTTCTTCCTTCTTCTTTGAGTTTCGTAAGCTGTTGATAAATACTTGATATAATCTCAACTCTTCCATCAGTTTCTAACTCAACTTCAAACTGGTTTCCGATTTTCTTCAATAACCATATAGGTGTAATTTCAGAATGAATAATTACAAGGAGTGCAACTTCAAATTCATCCGAAGACGTGAGATTATCAAGTAAAATCCTTGAAAGTGTTGTTTTTCCTGTTCCAATGTCACCTATTAAAATTGCCAATCCTACCATATTCTCGGCTGCATGCGTCAGTTTAATAATTGATTTTGAATGCTGAGGACTGTCATAATAAAATCTATCGTCCGGAGAACTTGAAAATGGATGTAAATTCAGCTTATAAAAATTTTCATAATCCACCTTTTTTCTCCCTTCTTTATATCATAAAATCTAAATATAGGATATTTTCTTCTTTCTTTTAATCCTTACTTTTTCCTTTGATACTTCCTTTTTCATTTTCTTAACCTTAATATCTTGCGAAGGTTTTTTACTAACTCTTTTCTTTGGTTCAATCTTTTTTTCATGAACAACTTTCTGTTTTGAAATCCTCCCCTCTAATTCTTTCAGCTTTACATCTGCATCTTTAAACTCAGGATCATACTTAATTATCTCCCTAAATAACAGAGCAGCTTCTTTATTTCTATTTATTCGCTCATATATTTGTGCTAAACTATATTTCAATCCGAGAAATTCAATCTCTTTGTGGCTTTTTAACAATATTGCCCCTTTAATTATTTTCTCTGCCTCATTAATTTCACCCTTTTCAATTAGACAAAGAGCAAGCATTTCAAGTGATTTTAGCTTTATCTCCTCTCCTTTCGACGCTTTTTCAAATTCAAGAACTGCCTCTTCCAGAAGACCCATCTCTTTATATGTAATTCCAAGATCGTAGTGACTGTTAAAGTCTATATCCTCTATATTTTCCAATACACCTTCCTTGAACTCCTCCAGTAGATCTTCAAAAGTAACTGGTTCTGCAACCTCTCTCTCCTCTGCTACAGTGAATTTCACAGTTTTTTTCTCTTCCTCTTCTAGTAATTCGCCGAGAGAAATCGATGGCGCCTTTACCTCTTCCTTTTTCACTACTCTTCTCTTTCCTTTTATCTTTTCTATTCTTCTCCTTATCTCATCTTTGCCGGAAGTAAGTTCCAATGCACGTCCGAAGGCTTTTTCAGCTTCATTAAAAGCTCCTTTTTTAAACAGACATCTTCCAATATCAAGATTCCATTCAACTGCGCTTTCTAAATCTTCAGTTTTTAGTGATATCTCAATCAACTTTTGCCTCGGACGCAGTTCAATTGGTCTTATATCAATAATCCTTTTGTAGATTCTAACTGCTCTTGCATAATTGTTTTCTTCCATATAAATTTGCCCGGCTTTGTAAAGGTAATCCACCGCCTCGTTTTTTGAATTTACAGATAAACAAAGCTCAGCTAATTCTTCAAAATTCGTCCACTGTGTCGGAGCTGATTGCAATTCAGATTTATCAGGGGGTGGAAGATTTTCAACTGTTACAGGTTCAGCTTCTGAAATTATAGAAGTTTCTTGAATTTTCTCCATTTCACTTTCAAGGGTAACTTCTTCACCAGTTGAATCCATCTTTTTTAGACCTTCTTCTATCGCATCTTCTTCAATCTTCTCCTCAACTCCAACTGATCCCACCATCATATCTTCAATCGTGAAACCCTTCTGCACAGTTAGTTCTTTTTCTCCTCCCGTTTCCATTTTTTTCTCACTCAAGGAAAGTTTACTTCCTTTAATTTTTAATACGGCAAGTTTTTCCTCAATCCCTGGCAATTTGTCCTGCTTTCCCTGCTGTATGAGCAACTCTTCTATTCTTTCTAATTCCTCAATTGCTGCCTCATTCTCCCCCTCGGCTATGTAAAGATCAACAAGCCTTTCTCTTATATCAATTTTTGAAGGACCAAGTTCTATAACTTTTCTATACGCTTCAATTTCCTCTTTTTTTTCTCCCTGTTTTCTCATTCTTGATGCATACTCGAGGTAGTTAATAACAGCCTCTCCGATAAAACCTCTTTCTACATAAAGACCAGCAAGATCATTATAAATTTCTGTTTGTTCTTTATCTGTTCTCAATATTTTCTTACACACAGCAATAGCATTTGGGTAGTATTGGACTTTTTTGTATAGATCAAGAGCTGCCTTAAACTCAGAAATAGCGTTTTCTTTCTGTCTCATTTTTAGATAAACATCCCCGATAAGATTGTGTGTTCCAGGTTCCTCCGGGTCTAATTCCCTTACTTTTTCATATATCCCAAGGGCCTTGGCATAATTGCCCTTTACGACAAATTTTGCTGCCTGATTTTTTAAAGCATTAATATTTGACATTATTTTATTTCTTGTTCAACCTCAAGTCCTAACGATTCTGCGGCAAGTCCAACGATTTCTGCATTTATTGGTTTTTTCTGCAACATAACACCCTCAAGAAGAGCATTATCACAGATAGAATTAATGAGACGTGGCCGCCCCTTACTCCATCTGTATATTTCTTCAAATGCTTTCCGGGTAAAGATTTCATCATGCGCTCCTGCAACCTTTAACCTATACCTAACATAGTCTTCGGTAGACCCCTCTGAAAGTGAATTGAGGGTAATAAAGTAAGCTATTCTTTGTTTCAATGATTCGTTTCTACTTATTTGTTCCTTTAAACTTGGCATACCACAAAGGATAAAGGTTATAAGTCTTCTCTCCTCATCTTCAATATTTAATATGCTTCTTAGTTCTTCAAGATTTGTATCGCTATTCAATTTATTCGCTTCATCTATAATAATAACTGGCTTTCTCCCTTCATTTTTCATTTCAAAAAGCCTTTTGGAAACTTTATTGATTGTATTTGTGCTTCCATTTTCTATCTGTAAAAGCTGTGCAATTTTTGATGTAAGCCAGAATTGTGGATACTCATCCCTTGTAAGAACTAACATACCTGGGAAATATTCCTTCTCTTTCAACAGAGAGAAAAGAACTTTTCTTGAAAGGGTTGTCTTTCCAGTTCCCGCATTACCAATGAGAACAACGAGTCCTTTCATTCGATGAGCTGAATACATTATTCTTAAAAATGGTTTTGCGTGCTCAGGTCCGCTAAAGAAAAATCTTGGATCAGGAACATTTGAAAAAGGTTCTTGTTCAAAATTAAAAAAGGATTCATATTCCATTTTATCTCCTTATATATAGAGAATCCGTTTTCTTAATGTTACTTCTTCCTTTACCTTCTGAATATCTCTTTTTACCTCTTTTTCCATTGGTTCTTCCTCTCCTTCTTCTTCCATTTTAGTTGTTTCTTCAACAGTTGATATTAGTAACTCAGCTTCCTGTTTCTCAATTTTTTCTCTTACATTTTTAACTTTTTCCTCAAGATCAAGGTATTCGCGATCTTTACCTTGAGCCTTTTCATATATTTTCAACGCTTCATGGAGTTTTTGCATTCTTTCATATATGGTTCCAAGTTTATACTCAAGTGGTACCACTTCACCACCTGAAAACTCATCCGATTCAATCACATTCTCAAGTGTCATAATTGCATTTAGATTGTCCTGCGCATCAATGTATATCTGACTAAGCAGGACGTATGCTCTTATCTTTTCGCTTGACTTCGGGAGAGCGAAAATTTTTTGCAGTTCCTCTTTTGCTTTTTCAAATTTTGCAAATTCTTTATAAAAAACAGAAAAAGAATACCTAACACGTGCTTCACTTTCATTTACTACAAATGTCAGTTCCGTTTGTAGATTATCCCTTCTCTCTTTTAGATTAATTTTCTCTTTTTTTCCACTATAACTCTCTATTTCCTTTTTTAGTTGCTCAAGTTCACTATCATCAGGATATATTTCTTTTATCTTCACATATAATTCTTGTGCTTTATTCTTTAAATTTCTATTGAGAAAAGCTTGCGCTGTCTTATAAAACTCATCCTTTGCCTCATCTATTGAGCCAATCTCAAAAAGCAAATTTGCTAGTTCAAGATTTTCGAAAGGATTAAGTTTCTCCTCTTCTTTTCCAATTTGTTTCTTGAAACTCAGGATTGATTTTAATTTTTCATCCTTTATATAAGGAGTGAGAGAAGATAAATTCTCAATAAGAACATCTTCCTCAATTTCCTCACTATCCATTATCTGGAGTAAATTTTCTACAAAAGATCTCGTAAATTTAATCTTGAGATAAATTCTCAACAAATCAAAGCTATACTTAAGCATATCAGGCTTAATACTAATTAAATCATTCACACAGACATATGCCTCCGATAACTTATGCTGAGCTTCAAAAAGACTGAAAGCAGCCCTCGCGTGCTTCTCCGCACTGTCAACATTCCCAAGCTCAAAGAAAGAGACACTAAGACCATAATGTGATTCTGCATTCTCCGGTTTCTGTTCAATTATGGTTAAGAAATTTCTGTTTGCAATCTCAAAATTTTTCTTCTTCAGAGCCTTAAACCCATCTTCATATTCATTGTTCAACTTAATCTTCCTCCTTTTTTTCCAGCAACTATCTTTCCTCTTTTTATAACATAATTGATTCTATTCTGGGCAAACCAGTATGGAATTTCTTCGTAATTTCTTAGATCCATAATTACAATGTCTGCCAACTTGCCCGATTCTAAACTTCCACGAGACCTTTCCTCCTTTAGCGCCCAAGCAGCATTTATAGTTGCTCCAATCAATGCCTCCTCAGGCGTTAATCTATAAAGTAAACAGGAAAGACTCATAATAACAGACAT
Source organism: Caldifarciminota bacterium (assembly GCA_023127905.1). Taxonomy (GTDB): domain Bacteria; phylum Hydrothermota; class E44-bin80; order E44-bin80; family E44-bin80; genus JAGMEZ01. Next base: position 16,388 of record JAGMEZ010000043.1, on the reverse strand, counting down.
TGCAATAATAGGAGAACTTCCAGGATTAAAATCCGAAGCAATTGCTATCGGAACATTCTGCTCTCTTATTTTATCCACAGGGGGGATTTTCTTGTTCATCAAGTAGAGACTCGTGCCTGGTAGGAGAACAGCAATAGATCCAGCTTTCTTCATCGAAATCAATCCTTCCTCCTTCGTAAAAAGTAAATGGTCACAGGATATCGCATGAACACTTTCAGCAAGCTCGCATCCCCCTATGTTTACGAATTCATCAACATGTATCTTGGCTTTTAGTCCATACTTTAAACCTTCCTTTAGTACCTTTTCAGATTCCTCCTTGTTGAATACTCCTTCTTCACAGAAAACATCGCAGAATCGAGCACTCTTTCTTTCCGAAACTTCAGGTATCATTTCATTAATAACAAGATCAATGTAACTCTTCCTATTTCCGTTGTATTCCTCTGGAATATCATGCGCTCCAAGAAAAGTAGCAATGACATCAATCTCATGATTCTTTTGCAGCATATTAGCAACTTCAAGCATCTTTATCTCGTCCTTAGTAGAAAGACCATAACCTGACTTTACTTCGCAAGTTGTGGTTCCCCAGGATAGAGCAATGTTAAGACGTTTTAAAGATTCATTGAATAGTTCATCCTCCGATGCCAATCTTGTTGAGTTAACAGTAGATCTAATCCCTCCGCCTTCCTTCATAATTTCCATATAATCTTTACCATTTACTCTCATTGAAAATTCCTTTTCCCTCTTCCCTGCAAATATCAGATGTGTATGTGAATCGATAAAACCAGGAAGGGCTATGCAACCTTCGGCATCTATAATATTTTTCGCTTGAATGTTACTTTCTCCCTCACCAATATCCTTAATTTCACCATTTTTAATGCTAATATACGCATTTTCTATGATTCCCAACGATTCTCTGTTTGGGTTGGAGATAGGACCGTTTTTTGATGGAACTGTAAGAAGTTGACCGATATTTTTTATTAAAACATCACAATTTAAATTTTCCATCATCTTTATTCATTAACCAAATAACTTAACGTAATATAATAAAACATTTTACTATAATAGTCAAGAATTTTTTACTATATTTCCTTGTTTTTTCTAAAACAATAATTTACAGATTACTACCCGAAAGGTCAATATCCTATTCTATGTGTACGAATTGAGCATTAATAAATTAATAATGGTTTACCAATATTTTTTAAATATTATTAGAAAAAATTAAATTTTGCAGTTAGTGTAAAATTTTTCAAAAAAACTTGACAAAAAAATCTTTTTGTTGTATAGTACTCTTATCGCGGGGTGGAGCAGTCTGGTAGCTCGTTGGGCTCATAACCCAAAGGACGAAGGTTCAAATCCTTCCCCCGCTACCAATCCCAATTTTTTATTTGACCAAACTGTTACTTTATGATATACTGTTTTATATGAAATTGAACAGACTTGAAATTTTAGGATTTAAATCATTTCCCACTAAAACTAAATTTGGATTTGATTCAGGAATTGTTGCCATTGTTGGCCCAAACGGTTGTGGGAAAACTAATATTCTCGATGCTATTGAATGGGTACTCGGTGAACAGAATCCATATAAGCTCCGTGGGGAAAAAATGGAAGATTTTATCTTTAAAGGTTCACTTTCCCATAAACCACTCAATTTTGCAGAAGTTACAGCTGTTATTGAGAATGATGACACACTTCCTATATCTTACCAGGAAGTTGCTATAACCAGAAGATACTATAGATCAGGAGAAAGCGAGTATCTTATTAACCGTTCAACTGTTAGACGAAAAGATATCGTTGATCTCTTTCTCAATACCGGTTTAAAAGCTGAGGCATATTCCATTTTCAGGAGAGAAATGATTGATACAGTCCTCAGTTCTACATCCAAAACACGAAGAAGCCTTTTTGAAGAAGCTGCCGAAATTGCAAAATATAAAAGCAGTAAAAAATCTGCCCTTGATAAACTGGAATTAACAAATACCGATCTTTTAAGGGTGAATGACATCCTCCAAGAGGTAAACAGTCAATGGAGATCATTGAAAAGACAGGTAAGAAGGGTAATAAAATACAAGGAAATAAAAGAAGAAATTAAATCAGAAAGAATTAAACTTGCACACCTTGAGTACATTGGACTTGAAAAAGAATTATCTCATATAACAGATAGTCTTGAATTTCTGGAACAAAAAAGGGGGGAATTACTTGATTCACTTGAGGTAATTGAGGCACAGCTCAGAGAAATGCAAGACGGAACTAAAAAGATCAATGAAACGATTTCTCAAGCAGGTGAAGAGAAAAGTAAAATACAAACAAAAAGAAGCCAGTTAACCAAGGAAATAATTGTTGTTGACGAAAGGAAGAAATATATTTTTTCACAAAAAGAATATCTCGAAAGTGAAAATACCTACTTAGAAGAAAAAAATAAAAAAATTAACGAAATAATAGATATAATAAACATAGAAAAAAATAATACACTGTTGGAAATAGAAAGAAAAGAAATAATTAGCAATGAGTTGAAAAAAAAGATATCATCTCTCGAAGAGACATTTGTATTAAAAAAGGAGGATTACGAGAACGCTCTTCGAAAGAAGGAAGATATTGATAGCAGGATAAATAGCTTACAGGTGAATCAAATCTCTCAAACTGCTGATTCAAAAAATAGAGAAGAATCAAGGATATCAATTATCTCAGATATAAAGGAATTAGAAAAGGATAATGAGAATGTTGAGGAGGAAATTGCCAAACTAAAAGATACTATTAACCAAAAAAAGATAAAAGAAGCAGAAATAAAAAAGAAGATTGAAGATGAGAGGATCATATATAACACTTGTGAGGAACAAAAAAAAGAAAAAGAGAAAGAAGTAAGGCAATTAAAAGAGCGAAAAAATATTCTAAAAAATGAAAACGGTTTACTGAAAATTTTCTCAAAGGAAAAAGAAGGTTATAACGAACTAATAAAAACACTTAAAAAAGAATTATCACTTATTATCCTTCCCGAAATCCTCGATACACCTGAAGATATTAAAGAATCTCTTCTCGGGGTTCTCGAAAGTTTTATCGAAACAGTAGTACTTGATGATCCTGAAAAACTCTCTCAGACAATTGATTTCGTTAAAAATAAAGAAATGAGAATTGGAATTCTTCTTGCATTTCTCGATATTCCACCACTTTCAACCCCTGCTGATAAAAAAATCAAGGGACCGTTATCCAAATTTCTTAATGTTAAAGCAAAAGGCATAGTAAAGGATAGAATTAAATCCCTATTATCACGATATCTTCTTGTTGATACAATAGATGATGCAATCGACCTCCAAAAAGAATTTCATAATTACTCTTTTGTAACAAAAACGGGCGATGTACTGACGAATGGCAACCTCTTCACAGGAAAAGGAATACACAGAGAATTAATTGGAATTAGTAAGAAAATTAAAGATAATGTTAAAGAGATAGATTCAATTGAGAATTCATTAAAGAAAATAATCACAGAAAAGGAAAAAATAGAAAAAGAGGCAGCAATAACTGCAAATAGATTAGAGGAACACAATAAAAATTTTTCATCAGTTATAGCATCAATCCGAAAAGAAGAAATTACCTATGAAAAGAAACTTTTCGAAAAAACAACAAATGAGAAAAGAATAAAAAAGATAAAACATGAACTTGAGGTTACAAATCAAGGCTTTTCAGAATTAACAAGTAGCATTGCAAGCAATGAGAGATTATTTCGGGAAGAAAATGAAATGCTAAACTCGATTGTTGAGAATTCTCTTTCTAAAGAGGAATCATTTAGAGAAGTTGAAGCGCAATTTCGTTCATTAAGAGATGAATATAATAATTGTATCATCTCACTCACAAAAATAAAGGGTGAGAAACGGGCGAACGAAGAAGTGTTAAAATCAAAAAGGTCTGAACTTGATGAAATTAATTCAAAGATAATAGAAAATGCTGAAAGGATTACTTCCCTTGATCATCAGATAGTAAAGGCAGACACAGAAAAGAAAATTCTATATCAAAATCATCTGACAGTTATAAAGCAACTCAACAATATAGAAACAACCTTAAATGAAGCGCTTAATAAAATGAACAAAACTGAAGAGGAAATTGAAAGACTCAAAATACAAGAGAAGGAGGTTACTGAGAACGAGAAGGAATTGTTCGCACAACTTTCAAATCTGAATCTTGATAAGGTTAGAATAGATGCTCGAAGAAACAATCTCATAGAGAATGTGAAAGAAAACTACGATTTCGACCTTAAAGATCTACAAGAAGATATAAGCCTATTCTCTAAAGAAAAAATACAGGAGGAATTAGAGATTCTTGATGAAAGGATCCGAAAATTCGGACCAATCAACCTAATGGCAGAAGAGGATTTGGATAGAATTGGAAAAAGGAAAGAAGATCTTATCACACAAAAAACAGACCTTCAAGAAGCACAAAAGGACCTTTTAAAAACAATAGAACATATTGATACAGTAGCAAAAGAAAAATTTCTATCAACATTCAATGAGGTTCGTAAAAATTTTAAAACCATCTTTTCTAAACTTTTTGAGAGTGGAGAATGCGACCTTATACTTTCAGAAGGCGATCCATTAGAAGCTGGGATAAAGATTGTAGCAAAACCAAAACATAAGAAAGTTGATAGGCTTGAAGCACTTTCAACCGGAGAAAGGACTCTTATCGCTATTGCTTTACTTTTTTCCTTCTATCTAATAAAACCTTCTCCTATTTGTGTTCTTGATGAGATAGATGCACCCTTAGACGATGCCAATATCGAAAGATTTCTTTCACTCCTGGAGGCGTTTAAGAAGAAAAGCCAACTAATCGTTATAACACATAATAAAATAACCATGGAAGCAGCTGATTACCTCTATGGCATTACAATGTCAGAACCCAATGTCTCAACAGTCGCATCTGTAAAAATATCGTAAAATATCAGTAAGTGTGTTCAATTGAACATCTATACATCTGTAAAAAGAGCAGCTATTTACTAAAAAATATCCAATAATAAACCAATGTTTCTCAAAAAATTACTGGATGGATTAGGCAAAACAAGAGAAAGAATACAAGAGTCGTTCCTTTCAACAGGAATATTCCGAACCAAAAGTTTTAATGAAAGCATTCCGGTATTCGAGGAAATCTTACTCTCCTCAGATGTTGGGATAACTGCAACAAATGAAATTATCAAACGTTTGAGAGAGAGTAGAATTGACTATAAAACAGAAGAAGATACAATACATTTTATTTCGAAAATCCTCACCAATATTCTTGATGCTGTTGAGGAAAAAAAGAGGGAAACCTCTCCACCATACACAATACTTTCTGTAGGAGTAAATGGAACGGGAAAAACTACCACATTAGTAAAGCTTGCTAATCACTTTAAGAATAAAGGAGAAAATGTTCTCCTTGTCGCATCAGATACCTATAGGCCAGCGGGTGTTGAACAACTTTCTATCTGGGGAAAAATGATCGGTGTTGATGTCTTAAAATCACAGAAGGGACAGGATCCTGCAGCTGTTGCTTTTGACGCGATAGAGTCTGCTTTTTCAAAAAACTATTCAGTAGTTCTTATAGACACTGCCGGGAGATTACATACAAAAAAGAATTTAATGGAAGAATTAAAAAAGGTGAAAAACGTTCTAAACAAAAAAAGACGAGATCTTCCACATGATATTTTCCTTGTTCTTGACGCAACAACAGGACAGAATGCTCTTTCCCAAGCAGAGATTTTCAAAGATTCCTTGGATGTAACAGGTGTAATCCTCACCAAGATTGATGGAACAGCAAAGGGAGGCATTATATTTGCTATTTCACTCGAGGTGGGAATTCCAGTGCGGTATATAGGAACTGGAGAAAATGTTGAAGATCTGATTGAGTTTGATCCGAAAATCTTTGTCGCATCTCTATTCGAAGGAGAAAACGTTACATGAAAAAAACTCTTATGACTTTTGTACTTGCCCTCTGTTGTGGTTTTTTTATTTATATTTTCACATCTACCTTCTTATATCTCTATTTTCCTTTTGAATTAAAAACTTACGATCTTCGCATTTTTTTGAAAACAAAAAAATTTTCTTCACACAATATAGTCATTATTGATATAGATGATTACAGTATTAAAAAACTCGGTAGGTTCAGAAATTGGCCACGGTTGTATTATGCATCAGTAATTGATTACCTTGCAAGAGAAAAGGTAAAAATAATGGGGATAGATATATTACTGCCCGAAGCAGATTCTCTCTCACGTTCTTTAATAAACATTTATCAAGAGAAGAAGGGGAACCATATAAAAGCTGAACTTCACGAAAGAGGTATTAGAGTAAACAGCGATGAAATAATAGATGTTGTCCTCAGAAACCTCGGTTTCGACAATGAGTTAAAGCAATCAATAAAAAAAGCAAGGAGAGTAATTCTTCCCTTAGCAATCATCAAATCTTCAGATGTTCTGGAAGGTGACGTGAAAGGAGCCAGGAAATTTTCACACAAATTTCCTTATAATATCCGAAATTCACTGCCCCAAGGAGACGGAATTGCAGTTCCAACAAAAACCTTATTAATGGGGGTAACGGACATAGGCACTGTTAACACCGATAGTGACATCGATGGAATAATCAGGAGGATTCCACTTTTTTACCGCCACAATAAGAATGTATATCCATCTTTCTCATTCATAATTTTTCTTCATGCATTAAAACTTGAAAAAAAGGAAATAACAATTTTCCCTGGTAAATATGTCAAGATTGGCAATTATACTATTCCCGTAGACAAAGAAGTACGTATGTTGATTAATTTTCTTGGGAAACCTTTCAGTTACCGTTATATTTCATTTTACGATGTTCTTACGGGACGTGTAGGTGAAGGATTCTTTAAAGGAAAAATTGTTCTCCTCGGATCCTCTGCAGTTGCACTAAGCGACTTAAAACCCACACCTGTCTCAAGAAATATGATGCCCGGTGCTGAAATTCATGCAAATTCGCTCTACACTATTTTTAACAAATGTTTCGTTAGATACCCCACTATTCCTATCACATTAATTTTAATCCTGACACTTTCTGTTATAACTGCCTATTTTGCATCTACATTGAAACCATGGTTAAGTTTACTTTTAACAATATTAGTCTTTATAAGTTTCCTCCTAATGTGCGATATTCTCTTTGATATAAAAAATATCTGGCTTGAAATCGTTAGACCTTCATATTCTCTGGTTCTCTCCTACGTTGTATCGATAGGGTATAGATATGCAGTCACCGAGAAGAGTAAGAGGGAATTAAGGAGAATTTTTGACCGTTATGTTTCAAAAGAAATTGTTGAACAAATTATATCAAATCCTCAGCAATTGAAACTTGGTGGTGAAAGAAAGGACATCACAGTCCTCTTTTCTGATATTAGAGGTTTTACAGGTATGTCAGAATCCATGGAACCAGAAGAAGTCGTAAGCATATTGAACGACTACCTGTCTGCAATGACAGACATCATTCTTTCATGTGGTGGTACAATTGATAAATTTATCGGTGATGCCATAATGGCTGTTTTTGGTGCCCCAATCCCATACGATGACCATCCATACAGAGCAGCTAAGGCTGCGCTTGAAATGAGAAACGAACTGAAAAAACTGAAAAATAATTGGAAAAGAGACGAAAAACATATATTTGACATTGGGATTGGGATAAGCTCAGGTGTTGCAATTGTCGGGAACATAGGTTCACTTCAACGAACGGAATATACTGCAATCGGAGATATTGTCAACCTTGGGGCAAGGATTGAACCATTGAATAAAGAATTTAATACTCATATTCTCATATCTAAATCAGTTTATGATAGAATAAAAGAAAAGGTAGGAGTTCATGACATTGGTGAAGTAGAAATAAGAGGAAAAAAACAGAAAGTGCATCTTTATGAACTGGTTAGTATTATAGAATAATGATAAGATTAAAACTACCAAATTTTGAAGGTCCGTTAGACCTGTTACTTTATCTCATAAGAAAAAACGAGTTGGACATAAAAACAATTTCTTTAGCACAAATTACTCGAGAGTACCTTGAATATCTGACGATGCTTAAGGATCTTGATCTCAATATAGCAGGAGAATACATTGTAATGGCTGCCACTTTAATTAAGATAAAGGTCCGATCAATCCTACCTCATTTACCTCCTGCAGACACTAATGATGATGAAATAGAAGAGGCGGAAATTCTTATAGAAAAATTAAAAGAATACGAAAAATTTAAAAACATTGCATTGTTTCTAAGAAAGAAAGAGAATAAAGCGCTTCGATGTTTTCCACGTGGTACTACCTGTGAGCAAAAAATAAACATTTGTGGTCTGTGCACCTTGAATTATGACGAAATAAAAACCGTTCTTATGGATATATTTAAAAGAACAAGATTCAAACCAGTCTATTCTCTGAGAGGAACAAAGTTTGATATAAAGAAGCGCATGGATTATATTATAGAAACAATCAGTAAAAGAGGAGCTCTCTTTTTCAACGAATTGATTCAAAAAGAGAGTGTAGAAGAAATTGTAATAACATTTATCGCAGTTCTCGAACTTGTTAAAACACAAAGAATAAAAATCATTCAGAAAAAAATATTTGGGAGGATAAAACTTTATGACACTTCCACGGAAATGGCGCATCATTAATCTCGATAAAAATAAAGTTAAAGAAATCCAAAAACAGCACAATCTCTCAATACAATTTTCAAAAGTGCTTGTAGATAGGGGAATTGAAACAGAGAAAGAGATAGAGAAACTGCTTAACCCTTGTATTGAGTTCCTTCATCAACCAGCCCTTCTCCCTGATATTGAAATTGGTACTGAAAGAATATGCAAAGCAATAAAAAATAGAGAAAAAATACTTATATGGGGTGATGAAGACACAGATGGAATAACTGCAACCGTTTTTCTATTTGAAATACTGAGAAATCTTAATGCAGATGTTCTATACCATATTCCAAGTAGGAAGAAAGAAGGTATAGGATTGAATTTACCTGGTATCGAAAAAGCATATGAACTTGGATGCACCCTGATTATAACGGTAGATTGTGCATCAACAGATTTTAATCAAATAATGGAAGCAAGACGGAAGGGAATCGATGTTGTTGTTACAGATCACCACGAAATCGCAATGGATAGGGAACCTTTTTTTCCTCTAATTAACCCAAAAAGAAAGGATTCCACTTACCCCTTCCGTAATATTGCTGGCGTTACTGTTGCCTTTAAGTTAGGATGGCATGTGACAAAAGAGTTACTCTCAATAAATAATGGTGAATGGGAGAGCATAATATCCGAATGGCTTCCTCTCGTCTTTCTTGGAACTTATGCAGATAGGGTACCATTAAAAGACGAGAATTGGATTCTCTCAAAACTTGGTTTCATTGAACTGCAAAAAACTAAAAGAAAGGGCATTAGAGTTTTAACTGAAATGCTATGTGTGAAGAACAAATGTGATGAAGGGAATGTTCAAAAAATGGTTTCAATATTCTCAACTGGAAAAACAAAAGGATGGGGAGAAAATGTCAGTTTTCAAATACTGACTGAGGTAAGTGATGATTACCTTTATAAAACAATAGCTCAACTTATAAAACAAAGTGAAGAATGGCACATACTTGCTAATGAAAGTTTCAGAAGAATTATTTCAACGATAGACGAGAATACAGTAGATAAAATAATCTTTGTATATGAACCTGAAACAACCTTTAATTATATTGGATATTGTACTTCGCGTTTAAAGGAGAGATTTCACAGACCAGTTGTCGCAGTTGCTGATAAAGGCAACTATTTAACAGGTGAAGCAAGAGCTCCCCAGGGTTTCAATATTCACGAAATACTATCAAAACAGAAAAACCTATTTCTTTCATTTGGGGGACACAAACCCGCTTGCGGTTTTACCATGAAGAAGGAAAATCTGAATTCACTGAGAAAATTTCTTGCTGAAGAATGTACTAAAATTCCAAGTGGAGATGAGAAAAAGAGAGAAATGAAAATAATCGATATTCTACCTCTTGAAATGCTTACAGAAAAGATAAAGAATGAAATTACTCTCCTATCACCCTTTGGTTCTGATAATCCCCCTCCTCTGTTCCTTGCTCGGGGGGTCCCACTTACCAAAGGTGTATATACCTATTTGGTACCAGAGACCGGCCAGTCAAGAAGAATTGAAATGAAAAGTAACACTCAAACCTGGGTTGGTATTGACGGAAAAGCTGTGAAACTTGATATAATTTATTACGTAAATAGCGCCGGAGTTATAACAATAGCTGATGCACGACCATCTCTTTTTAATGAACCAATATGAAGTATTAAACATAAGACCTAAGACTTCAGTCCATAACAATGCAGGAATAACAATTATGAGAGTAAAAATAATCTTTTACATCTTCTTTTTGTTCACCATTTTTAATTATTTATATGCTAACGAAAGTGAAATGTGGGAGTTTTCAAAAAATACCACGAAAAAGAAAGAACCAAGAAATAATTTAACTGGTCAGTTTCTTCTTCTCGGAATAATTAGAACTTACCAAATCATTCTTTCCGAACAGCAAGGTGATGCATGCAATTTCACTCCATCCTGTTCTCATTACGCATATAAGTCAACAAAACACAAGGGTGTTATAATAGGCTCGCTTATGGCAATCGATCGTCTCCAAAGGTGCAACCCATGGTCATGGAACTACCTTAATATTTATTACCAACCAAAGTGGGTAGATGGTAGGGGATACAGATTATATGATCCGCCATGAACCAAAGGACAAAATCCTTGCTCTACTTTTCCTTTCTTCTCTTCCTACTGAGAAGATTTTTATCTGCTTTTCTTATTAACTTTTCGGATGTCTTACCATCCTCAGAAAAAGAAGATTCTCCAATGGTTACCGCCAAAGAAATCCTTCTTCCTTCTATATTAAATATATGATTTTTTAACTTTTTTGTTATCCTATTAATTACATGTAAGACACAGTCTTTATCTGTTTCAGGAAGCACTAAAACAAATTCATCCCCTCCGTATCTCGAAACTGTATCCACCTTTCTTGAGTTTTTTACAAGGAATTGTCCATATGCCCTGAGAAGCTTGTCCCCAAGGAGATGACCATATTTGTCATTGTATACCTTAAAATTATCAATATCAATAATTATTATAGAAAAATGAAGACCATACCTTCTCGAACGTTCTATTTCAAATGCAAGAACATTATAAAGATGCCTAATATTATAGAGCCCTGTCATAGGATCTGTTATAGCCATCTTACTGGTTTCTTCATATAGTCTGCTGTTCTCAATTCCCACTGCCGTCTGGTTTGCAATTGTAAGAAGAACCTTCATATCATCTTCATCATAGACATATTCTCTTTCATAATCCTGAACCCCAATCACGCCAAGAAGCTTCGCGCCATAGAGAATGGGAACCCCTAACCAGCATTTCGCGGGCCTTCCGAGTGCTCTTATACTCAACTCTTTTGATTTTTCAAGTACATCTTTTTGCAATAGAAGGGGTTTCTTTGTTTTAATTAAATATTCCGTTAAACCCTTCTTCAGTTTTCTCTTTCTTCTTTTTATCCTTTTTCCTTCCTCAACATAAATTATAAAATTTATTTCGTGTTTTTCCTTATTGTACAAAGCAAGATAAAAGTTCCTTGTTCTCATTATTTTGGAAGTTTCTCCATAGACAACTTCAACAAGGCTTTTAAAGTCTGAAACAGAGGAAATCTTTTGACCTATAAGATTTAAAGCTTCAAGAGCACGTATCTTTCTCTTTCTATCTTCAAAAAAAGTAGCGTTCGATATAGCAATACCAGAGAATTGCGCGAATATAGAAATAATCTTCTTCTCTTCATCTGTGAAACTATGGTGTTTCTTGAAATATATATTAATTGTACCAATATTTTCCTCTCTTGTTGATATCGGTAAAGCTATTACTGATACAAGTCCTTCCTTTTTTATCCACTTAAGAGATAATCTGTCTCTTTTTTTCCCAAAGTATGTTTTTGCATCCGCTAAGTATAAAGGTTTACCGTCTACTACAACCTTCCCTGAGAGTTCCCCACCAACCTTTGCCTTTACTATTTTTACATACTCAGGACTCAAATTATAACTTGCTCTTATACTCAATTCATTTGTTCCAAAATCGATTAATAGAATTGAAGAAGCATCCGCACCTAAAACCACAGTTGCTTTCTCTGCTATTACGTTGAGCACCTGCTGAAGCTCAACAGAAGAAAAAATTGATTCAACAATCTCTGAAAGAAATTCAATATTCCCCAATGTTTTTCTTTTCATTCACTCTCCATCATTTTTTTTACAAGTGCCACAACCTCTTCTTTGTTTTTATGAAAACGAATGTAAACCCCCCTAAAATTCTCGAGTCTCGTAGGCTTTTTAAAAGGACTTAAAAAGACCCCATTTTTATCTACATAAAAACTCCTATAATCCTTCCACTTCTTTTTTTGCCTTGTGAAAAATGAATATATTACAATCCCATCCTTTGAAAGAATATACCTTGTTGGGAGAAAATAGGGAAGAATAGAGCCACCTACAAGGATAAGTGAAATTATAAACCACCCTATTCCCCAGAAAAGAAGAATTGTAATCCACATAACAACAGGAATAACAATTGCAATTATATTTCTTTTCCCACCTATCTTAAATGGTATAGATGTCCACTCTAACATAATAAATTATCCATTGTCTTCCGTAAAAGCTTGAATACCTCATCAAGGGAAACCGATAGAATTTTTGTATCAGCAAGAATCGGCATAAAATTTGTATCACCATTCCACCTGGGGACAATATGGATATGAAGATGGTCTTCTATCCCTGCACCACCAACTTTCCCAAGATTAATTCCAAGATTAAAACCGTCAGGTCTTAGCGACTCCTTAAGAATTCTCACAGCAAGTGTCATTGTTTTAACAAGTTCCTTTCCTTCCTCATTATCTAGATCCTCAAGAAGCGCAGTATGTTTGTAAGGAGCTACCATAAGGTGTCCATTATTATAAGGAAATATATTCATAATCAAAAATGCTTTTTCTCCTCTATAAAGAATATAGTTTTCGACGTCTTTTTCCTTCTTTATCCTGTTGCATAGAATACATCCTTTCTCTATATTCTCATTAAAAATATATTTACTGCGCCAAGGCGCCCATATTTTTTCCATCACCCACTCCTTCTATTAAAGCGATTTAGAAAAGTTCTAATTGCTCCTTCTCCTCTCTATCTCCCATGATGTTAACTTCACCAAAAACCCCGTCGTATCCAGGTTTTACCTCAACCTTCCCTTCTCTTACCCTTACAATCCTGTCTGCAATAACCTCATTAGATGCCTTTCTTATTTCTTCATAGCTAACATCAAGGAGTATCTCAAATTCACTTCCCAAACGGGAAATTAACTCTATATATTTTTTTTCTACAGTTTTCGTCCCTTTCCCTTTATCAATTGCTAATCCAATTATCTCCATTAACGGAACAAGTTTCTTAAATGGAATTTTTCCTTTAGGCTTAAATCCATAATTTCTATCCGACAATTCTAAAACTCTGTGAAGAACCCCTAATGTTAGTGGCTTACCACATCTGGGGCAAATATTTCCTTTTCGCTTTACTTCATCAGGGTGCATACTAACATCACAAGCCCTGTGTCCATCAAAGTGGTATTTCCCTTCCTCCGGAAAAAACTCAACAGTAAAAAGAAAACCCTCTTCATCACCATTTTTTATCACCTTCATTATTGTATCATACTCCATCTCACAGTTAAAGCAATTTACCTCCCTGCCAATATTAGCAGGAGAATGGGCATCGGAATTCGAAAGGAGTGTAAAACTATCAAGTTTACTCCACATCCAGTTCATCTCTGGATCACTCGAAAGTCCCGTCTCAAGCGCTAAAATTCTATTAGTATGTTTTCCGAAGCATTCTTCTATTGAATCAAACCCAGATTTTGAACCAAAAAGAGAGAACCAGGGTGTCCATATATGTGCTGGAATAAGATTGTTTCTTTCATCTATCTCTAGTATTCTCTCAAACATTCTCTCAGCATCGAGGGAAAGGATAGGTCTACCATCTGATTCAATCTTACCATACCGTGAAAGATAATCCGATATCTTATCTGCACTATCAAGAGAAGGGGTAATAATTATATTGTGGTTTTTTCTGAGTTTTCCATTTTTTACATATATATTACAAACCTCACATGTAAGTATAAAGTAAACTGAAGCAAACGTAAAAATACCATTTCCTAAAGGATTTAAGTTCTCTTTTAACTCAACAAACCAGATAGGATGAGTGAAATCACCCGTACCCATAAGTTTTATCCCTTTAAACTTAGCTGCCTCGCTTATCCCTTCGAGATCCATCTTACCGCTCGTTGCCCTGCTATATTTTGAATGTATATGAAGATCAGCGAAAAATTTCATTAGTCCTTCCTGGCAGAAATCATTACCCTTTGGGTTCTTGAATTTGGTCTTCTGAAAGTAAGATGTTCAAAAAAAGAAATTTTTGAAAAACCACTTTTTCTAAGAAGCATTTTGAGTTTATGGAGAGAGTAACCTTTTTCTATATGAGTTTCATCTACTCTTTTATAGTACCCATTTTCAGATACAAAAAGAGTAATGAAGAGTGTAACGAGAGATTCCCTTTTATCAAATTTGCTTTTCCAGATACTGTAAATACCTTTTGTTTCTTTTGTAAACATTGATGAACTGTTCATATGTGAAAGTCCAAAAATCGTATTCATATCAAATATAAAGAGACCCCCCTTCCGTAAACTATTTCCAACATTTATAAATGTTTGAAGAAGGTCCTTTTCATAGATTAGATTATTAAGGCTATCAAAAAGTGAAATTACAAGGTCAACATGATTTTTTATAGTAAAATATTCGAATCTGCTCTGGATTAAAACCGGGTTATATTGACTCAGTTTTTCTTTTGCAATTCTCAGCATCTCCATTGACCCATCAATCCCGATTATTCTATAACCTTCTTTAAGGAAATAACTTGCTGGAATACCGGTTCCACAGCCAAGGTCAAGGATGATTTCTGGTTCTATGCCATTTATTGTAAAAATATCCTTTATGTATCCTATCCATTGTTTATAGTTAACATCATCCATTAATCTATTATAATAGGGTGCAATATCCTTATATATCTTCATTTCTTCATAAGAAACTAAATTCTAACCTTTCATCTCTCCTCTGTTTCATTAACTGTTTCTATTCCTTCTCCAATATCCTTTTTTCTTTCTTCTACACTCTTAAAATATTTAACAGGATTTACAGCAACATCGTTTAACACAACTTCATAATGCAAATGAGGTCCAGTGCTCCGTCCTGTGTTTCCTACCTCACCTACAAAGTCTCCTTTAGTTACCCTGTCTCCAACTTTTACATCGAACGAATGAAGATGACCATACACAGTCTTATAATTATTTCCATGATCAATTACAAGTAATTTTCCATATCCTCCTTTTCTCCCAACAAAAATAACTACCCCTGCTGCTGGAGCCTTAATTTTCGTGCCTATTGGCGCAGGGATATCAACACCCCTATGAAATTCTGATCTTCCGCTAAATGGACCAATTCTGTAACCGAATCCTGATAGTATGAAACCTGGAACAGGTTGTATCTCAGGTGTTCCTTCAATAACTGAACTCTTGTCTTCAAAATAATCCCATAGAAAATTTAGTTCTCTTTTCGAAGACCACATCTTCTTAAAGAGTGTTCTCTCGGCATAACTGAACTCCGATAGAATACTATCATCCTCCACATTCTCAATTTTCAGGAAATTTTCATCTTCTTCTTCAGGTATTGGTCCACCTAAACCAGGTGGTTGAGCGTGCTCGGGATTAAGTTTAAATCCTGCCATTATTCTCAGATTTTCGGCAAATTTTTGCACCCTTTCAGCTTGAACATTCAAGGCTTTTAATTTTTCACGGTGAACTGCTCTTTCAGAAAATAGCTTTGTTCTGAGACTATCAACCACAAACTCTAACCTTTCTTTCTTCTCAACCATTTCCTTGTTATCTTTTAGCAAAATGGAATTCTTCCTAATTGTTGGAAAAAGAGCAGTTCTGATCTTATTGAAGTTTTTTGTATGTAACGTTATAAGGACAGTGAATGTCATGAGCAAAGCTATTGTTACTAAAGTTAAGAGTTTTAACATTTTTGCTGTTAAGAAGATATTCCTCGACCGTACTTTGTCATGTGGAATAATTATGATATGGTAAGACTTATACATTCTCTTTCTCATTTTACCTCCAGGATTTTTCTTTTTAGAATTTGGATTACCCTTAAAGAATTCATGGAATAATATATTAATATATTTTCTATTATATGTCAAGAAAATTCAACCAAAATTCAATGCTAATGATATAAACATTCTAAACGAAAGAAACGAAATCTATGCAGTTCCAAGTTTTTTGTTTA
>JAGMEZ010000429.1 GCA_023127905.1 Caldifarciminota bacterium | reverse complement strand
AAGAATAGAAAGACTTGAGGAGGAACTCAAGAAGCTGAAGGATGATTTGAAGAGACCGGAAAAAGAAAAAGTTGCTCCCAAAAGTGTCCCGTCTGTTAAGAAAAAAGTAGTTCCTCCAAAAGAAGAACCTTCTGTTATTAAGAAGGAAGTTTCTCCTAAGGCTATAGGGAAACCCGAAACAATTCAAAAACCTCCCAGTGAAAGATACAATAGGTGGTTGGAATTTGAAAGGATGATAGGAGAACGCTGGCTTGTCTGGGTGGGAGCGCTTGTTTTTGCTGCCGGATTTGCCATTTTCCTGAAATATGCGTTTGAACAGGGATGGTTGAATGAGGGTGCAAGAATTATACTTGGGTTCTCGTGTGGATTTATGTTAATCTGGTTTGCTGAATTTCTTTTCAGAAAAAAATTTATTCCACTGGCACAGGGAATTTCCGGTCTTGGGTTAATAGTACTCTATTTAACCATATTTACAGCCTACCATTTTTATCAAATGTTCTCACCTGTGGTATCTTTTAGTCTCTTTTTCCTTGTGACAATTGGTGGAATGACAATAGCAATGTTACATAACGCTTTTCCAACTGCGTTCCTCAGTATTTTTGGTGCATTTGCCACGCCATTACTACTTGCTGATCCGACCTCAACGGTATATTATGAGCCGTTTCTTTTTTCTTACCTTTTTATTATTAATATTGGTGTGCTGTTCGTTTCGTCAGTAAAGCGATGGCGAACAATTTCATTAGTCTCATTCATTTTAACAATTATCTACTTTGGTAGTTGGTATATACAAGAATATACATCCTCGGATTTTTCGTTAGCTGCTGGTTTTGCTACTGCTTATTTTATACTATTTTCTTTCATGAGTACACCACATAGTATTATAGGAAAGAAAAAATCTAACTGGGAAGATTTAGTTCTTGTCATTCTTAACCCAGTTATATTCTTTCTAATAGCATATACGATACTTATTGATAGGGGAGATACTAACATTATACCATATGTTCCTCTTGGAATGGCAATCTATCATTTCATCCTTTCGCATATGATCAGAAAGATAAACGCTCAGGACAAACTCCTCTATGCTGGACTTATGGGAACTGCTGTTGGACTGCTTACCTTGCCAGTGCCCATGATTGTTAAAAGTTACTGGATTACAGCAGCATGGAGCATAGAAGCTCTTATTCTCATTTTAGTTGGTTCAGTTATAGAAAGAAAACCACTTCGGATTGGTGGGTTTATAGTCTTCTTACTTGTTGCTATGAGGTTGTTTACTGTTGATTCTCTTGTTTGGTTTCACAGAATAGCGCACCACTTTCTATTCTTTAATTTGAAGTTCCTTGCTCATTTTATTTCAACACTTTCCTTTGGAATAGGGGCACTAATATTCAGCAGGTTTAAGAACATATCTGTAAAAGAAAGAATATATAAGGTACCTCTCTGGACTCTGTTTATCATTGCATTATTCTGGATAACAAATCACGATCTTATTTCCTATTTTGCAGGACTTAAAGGAACAGCGGGAAGAATGATATGGTCTTATAGCACAATACTCTGGTCTGTCTTTTTTTCCTGGTTACTCGTCCAGGGCATTCTCATAAAAAATAAACCACTTCGTATAGCTGGTCTCAGTTTAATGGCAGCAACTGCTGTAAAAGTGCTTTTCTTTGATATTACATTTCTTTATAACTACTATAGTTATGGTTACCCGTTCTTAATAAATGCAAAATCTCTTTCGTTCGCAATTTTCCTGGGGAGCATCGTAATTTGTGCACTGTTGTACAGTAAGAAACAAAAGTTGGGTATTGTGTATGAAAAGAACGGACTTTTTCTCCTCTGGGGCACATTTGCTACAATGCTTTTCCTCTGTTTAAATTTTGAGATTTTTTCATATTTCAGTCCAATAGAGCGTGAGATTAGGATGACGAGATTTCTGTTTACCTCTATGATATGGACAGGATTCACATTCTGGTTTCTTATTGCGGGAATTCTCCGTCGAGACTTAAAACTACGAATTGTGGGATTCATCCTGGTTGGTGCAACAGCATTTAAGCTATTCTTAATAGATACACCTCTCTTATACCGTTACTCATATGGCTATCCTTTTATTCTAAATTTAAAATTTCTCTCACTGGCTCTTTTTCTTGGAGTCATTGCAAGTTCTGCATTGTTCTATGTGAGAAAGGGTATTAACGAAGAGAAAAAAGGAGGCATAACAGTTCCCGTGCTCTGGACTGCGTTCGTGTCCTTACTCTTTGTTGGGTTGAATGTTGAGATTATTTCGTATTTTGGTCGCTTTGAAATTACCGCTATCAGGTTGGAAAGCTTCATTTTCACAACTATACTATGGGCGATTTTTTCATTATTCTTGATACTCTTTGGTTTTAGAAATAAGATAACCCCGCTCCGTATAACAGGGTTGGTCCTTGCCACCTTAACTTTTTTCAAGATAATCTTGGAAGATTCATCTATCCTTTATACCTATTCATATGGGTTTCCGTTCCTCTTAAATTTAAAATTCGCTTCGGCAGTGGTTCTGCTGTTTGTAATTGCTTATGCAGCGGTGTTGTATGCTGATAGGAAGGAAGTGGTTATCGGATTCGAAAAAGGAATGGTCCCGTATTTATGGTCTCTTTTCTTGGTTCTTCTTTTTATTGAAATTCATTCGCAGGCAACTTTCTCACTTTATCGGGTTTGGAATTTAGGTGAACAGAGGGCTGCATTTGCATTATCATTACTATGGGTTCTCTACGGGTTAGGACTTCTTCTCGTTGGAATGTTAAGAAAGATACTTCCTTTACGTATCTCTGCCCTGTGTCTTTTTGGGATAACCCTCTGTAAGGTATTCTTTGTTGATCTCAGGTTTACAGGAAAACTGTACAAGATGTTCGTACTTCTTGGAATCGGTGGTATTTTCCTAATTGCTGCCTATTTCTACCGAAAATACCGCCAACGGTTATAGGGGTCAGGTCCCTTCGCCTTCGCTCAGGACAAGCCCTTCGGCAAGCTCAGGACAAGCTTCCACATTTGACATAACGGATTGGGATGATTTATGGAATATAAAAAGTTGTTGATAAAAATTTAATGTCAAATGTGGAGACCTGACCCCTTGTTTACCCTGTTTACCCCCTATATTTTTTACAGTACTTTAATGTTAAAAAGGAGGATAATATGGGGAAGATGATGTATTTCAGAATGGCGGCGATAGTCTTGATGATAGGACTCGCTACAGGGCTGGCAAGAGGTGATAATGGAGGGGGTAGTTGTAGTTTCAACTTTTTAAGGGTAGGTATGGATGCAAGGTCTGTTGCCTTAGGTGAGGCATTCACTGCTCTTGTGGATGACGCCACTGCTACGTACTGGAATCCTGCCGGGCTTTTTCAAGGATCCCTAATCATCATATAACAGGAACCTATCTTAACTATGTTGTTGAAATTCGGTCCGGCTATCTTGGATATGCCTTACCCTTAGGGAGAGATAGTGGTTTCGGCGTAGGAATAACCTATTTCGACCATGGTAAGATTCAGGAGACAACCCCGGATAATCCTACTGGAGCAGGACTTGGCAAGTATGGTGCTAATGACCTTTCTGCAGGTTTTGGTTATGGAAGGAGATTTGGTCAATTCTATTTAGGTATGAGTCTGAAAGGTATCTATTCGAGGATTCATGACTATTCAGCTCATGCTTTTGCCTGTGATATTGGTGGTCAGAGTGAGCTTTTCTCTAATAGACTATTGATTGGACTTTCTGCCCGTAATCTTGGAATTCAGACCGGTGCATTCATTGAAGAGAAGGCAAAACTGCCCTTAAACATTGAGTTTGGTATTGGTTACAGACTCTTTGATAGATCACTGCTTGTGGCCTTGGATGTTGGTAAACCTCTGGATAATAGTTTTAACTACGAGATTGGTATTGAATACCTCTTCAAAGAGATTCTTTCATTACGACTTGGTTATCGTTCATTGGGGCAGGATCTAAAGAGTGATTCAGATTTCGACATCTTTACTGGTATAAGCAGTGGGTTAGGTATAAAGGTTAAGAATCACAATATAGATTATGCCTTTATTCCATTTAATGATCTCGGCAATACCCATAGAATCTCTTTTACAATGGTTTTTGGCAATGTGAGAGAGAGTTTGTCTGAGGAGTCAGCAGTAGATCATTACAAAAAGGCTGAAGTGTATCGAGCCAAGAAGCTCTGGGCAGAGGCTGCAGTTGAATATGAGAAGGCACTAGAGCTTGAGCCTGACAATGAGACCATGGAGAAAAATATGAAGAAACTAAAGGGTGAATAGTTAATTAAAGGATATTGAGGATAATAATTAGGAGACAGGGATGAGAAACATCGAATATAATTTTTTAAAATGGTGAAAATAGGAAGAGAATATATTGACGATTTAACCGGGCTTTATAACCGACGTTATCTTTATGTGAGAGCGCAGGAGAAGATCGAAGAGACCCAGGGAAGGGATATACCCTTATCGATAGTTTTAATCGATATAGACCATTTCAAGGATGTTAATGATACCTATGGACACAAGCGTGGTGATGTCGTGCTCAGAGAATTTGGTATATTTCTTAAGACTTTATTAAGGCAAGATGATACAGTATTTCGTTATGGTGGTGATGAGTTTGTATGTATACTACCCAATGCTAATTATGAGCAGGCAGAAATGATTTCTCAGCGTTTTGTAGAGCAATGTAGAATTAGAGAATTTACCCAGCTAAGGTTAACCTTGAGTATTGGTATAGCTTCATGTCCTGAGAATACTCGGGATTGGAACGGGCTTTTTGAGATTGCTGATAGAAATTTGTATAGTGCGAAAAGACGTGGTCGGGATCGGATAGGTGTTTTTGAGAAGGAGAGGAAGGGATTAAGTATTCCGATAAAGGAGATTATTGGTCGGGATGAAGAGATAGTTAGGGTTAAAGAATTTATAAAGCCAATATTTAGCGGTAGTAGTGGTGCAGTGTGTATCAGTGGTGAGGTTGGTGTTGGTAAGACGAGATTGGTGCA
>JAGMEZ010000428.1 GCA_023127905.1 Caldifarciminota bacterium | reverse complement strand
ACTTCCTTCTTCTCACCCACGCCGAGTGGAATGAGTACCATATCCCCGTAGTTCACTTCTTTTGTAATATCTCCAGTAACCTTTACGCACAGGCGCCCTTCTTTTCCTTTTCCAACCGGTGCAATACAGGTTCCAAGTCTTACAAGACAATCCTTGTCGAAAACCTCAGTTGCAGCTGTATTGTTAACCGTTGAAAGGACTCCAAGCTGTGGCATCATGAAGATTGAATCTACTGCAAGGCGTGTCACGCCCTCTGGCAAGAATCCATCTATGAGCATAAGTGCAGCCTGGTTCCTTCTCGGTGCGTGTGAAAGTGCACCACCGGAACCGACGAGGAGATTAAGCCTCATCATATCGACAAGGGTTTCTCCTGTCGCAGATTGAGAGAACGCATCAGATATGGTGCGTTCCTGCTGGATACCCTTCAAGCCAACAGCCATTGATTTGTGCTGGACAAAAGCAAGCCTTAATGCTTCCCGTGCAATTGCCTGTTCGAGCTGTAAACCTTTCAGTGTCTCGGGTATCGTTGTCGGTCTTATCATCTTGTTTTTAATCATGTTTCTTAAATCCTTCCTGTTAACTTCAAAAGGAACCCATCGCATTATATTTTCAACGCCTGTCTCTACCAGAACATTGCTGATGCTGTAACTCATCCCCAGATTTGCACTTACCGTTCTATTGAATATTTTCTGGAATACGGAAAAGACGTCAGTTGTAGCACCACCAATATCCACTCCAATAACCTGGATCTTTTCATTATCGGCTATGGTTTTTATTATGAGTCCTACTGCGCCTGGTGTTGGCATAATGGGAACGTCAGTCCAGGTCATTAATTTCTTATATCCCGGTGCATGAGCCATAACGTGCTCCATGAAGAGATCATGTATTTTATCACGAGCAGGTTGGAGATTTTCCATTTCAAGAACAGGACGGAGATTATCAATAATACTCAAGTCTGTTTTACTTTCAAGATTTTCTTTTACGGGATTACGTGCGTCTTTATTTCCTGCATAAATAACCGGGAGATTGAATCCTGTTCCAAATCGTGGCCTGGGATCTGCAGCACTGATAATTTCCGCAAGTTCGACAACGTGTTTCACTGTTCCGCCATCAATTCCACCTGAAAGGAGTATCATGTCTGGTCGTAGTCTTCTTATGAGTTCGATCTTCTCATGAGAAAGTCTTCCATCGTTAGATGCAATTGTCTCCATAACTATTGCACCCGCTCCTAATGCTGCCCTTGCGGCACTCTCTGCTGTCATTGATTTAACGACACCTGCCACCATCATTTGTAATCCACCGCCTGCGCTTGATGTTGATATGTAGATATCAACACCCCTTTTTTCACCTTGCCTTGGAATAATAATTTTTTCTCCATCAAGAATTTCTCTATTGGCAAGTTCTTCCACTTCTCTTATTGCATTTAAGACTCCTTTGGTTACATCCTCAAAAGGAGCCTCAACTGTTGTCGGTGCTTCTCCTCTAACTACCAGTCTATATTCGCCATTTTTCTTTTCGATTAGAATGGCTTTTGTTGTTGTACTCCCACAATCCGTTGCGAGTATCGCGTTTATATTGTTATTTCCCATTTAACCTCCTTAAATCACTTTGATTTTTGTTCCCTTTTTTCTATTTCATGTAGTAACAGTTCTAAATTATTTCTGTTTTCGAGCAGGAGATAAATCTCCTTGTAACTTTTAAATGCAAAGATGGATTGGATTATAGGTTCAAAAAAGACCATTGCCTGTGAACCAAGAAATGAAAGTGGTTTTACCGTTTCAACAAAGAGAATTGCAGGAACTGAAAGCCTTCTATCCACTATTTCCTGTGCGAATTTTCCAATGAGTTCTGCTTTTCTTTCTGGTGGAATATCCTCTTCTGAATATAACTCAGGCTCTTCTGTTTCAGTACCAAAGGCATTCTTAAAAAAATTGGTGAACTTACTCATTCTTTATCCCAGGAATGTTTTACCTTTAGCATTCTTGCAGCATTTATTTCATCGAGTCTCCTGACAGGTGTCGTAACTGGTGCATTTTTTAATTTCTCTGGCTCATTTACTGCCTCTTCTGCGATTTTCTTCATCGCAGCAATAAATGCATCAAGGGTATCTTTTGATTCAGTTTCAGTTGGTTCAATCATCAATGCTTCTGGAACTATGAGAGGAAAATAAACAGTTGGAGCATGAAACCCGAGATCAAGCAGTCTCTTTGCTATGTCAAGGGTTTTTACTCCTAATTTTTTCTGCTTCGAGCCAGATAGTACAAATTCGTGCATTGCTAACTGTTTATAAGGAAGCTCAAAATCATCCTTCAGTGATTCTTTAAGGTAGTTTGCATTGATGATTGCGTTTTCGCTAACTCTTTTCAAACCTTTACACCCCAACATCTTAAGATACGTATATGCTTTTACTAATACGTTAAAATTTCCATAAAAAGAATGAATCTTCCCGATGGATTGAGGATAATCATAGTCAAGGTAGTATCCTGTATCTCTCTTTTTGACAATAGGAACAGGCAGGAATGGTTCAATGTCTGCCCTAACAGCAAGTCCACCACCACCCGGGCCTCCTCCTCCATGGGGTGTGGAAAACGTTTTATGAAGGTTAAGATGCACAATATCAAAACCTTCATTCCCTGGTTTTATAATGCCGAGGAGTGCATTGAGATTGGCTCCGTCAAGATATAATAATCCACCTTTCTTGTGAACAATTTCATCTATTCTTTTAATCTCACTTTCGAAGAGTCCAAGTGTGTTAGGGTTTGTAAGCATGAGCACAGCAACATTTTCGTCCATTTTTTTCTCGAGTTCATCAATATTAACAAGACCTCTCTCATTTGAGGAAATCTTTTCCGATTTAAATCCCGAGAGCGTTGTGCTGGCAGGATTGGTTCCATGTGAAGAATCGGGGACAAGAACAGTTCCCCGGTTTTCTCCCTTGCTTTCGAAATATGCCCTTGCAAGCATAAGACCTGTTGTCTCCCCATGCGCTCCTGCTACGGGCTGGAAGGAAACCACTGGAAGCCCTGTAATTTCTACCATTATCTGTTCAAGTTCATACATTAACTCAAGCGCACCCTGAACCGTTGATACGGGTTGGAGAGGATGTATTTCTGTGAAGCCTGGGAGTGCAGCAGTCTCTTCGTTTATCTTGGGATTATACTTCATTGTACAGGAACCGAGTGGGTAGAATCCTTTTTCAATATGAAAGTTCCTCTGTGATAGATTTGTCCAGTACCTTACCGCATCTACTTCGCTTACCTCTGGAAGGCGAAGCGGTCTTTTTCTTTTGAAACGAGAGGGTAAGCTTTCAAGCAACTCACCAGAGACATCTTTTGGAGGCAGTGTATAAGCCTTTCTGCCTGGTTTTGATATTTCGAATAGTGTTTTCATTTTCTATGCAATTTCTATCTTAATTATCATAAAAATCACCCGTTTGTCAAGGAAAAAAGCAACCACCAAGTCTCTTTCACCGCAAAGGGCACAGAAAGAACAGTAAGTAGTAAGGAGTAGGGAGTGAGATAACTAGAATTTATTCCTTTGAAATGGAAGTTAGCCCTTCGACAGGCTCAGGATAGAATTGATCCTGAATCCCCCTCAATCCCCCTTTTTCAAAGGGGGAAACAGGGGGATTTGATGCACTCGCAATGACCCCATTAGAGATTACGGAAAAGACAAAGGATTCTTTTCCTATCTCTAATGGGGTAAACGAAGAGTGGCGCAGAGCAAGCTCTGCTACTCCTGAAAGGAAAGTATTGAGGTCAGACCCCTTCTGTTGAGAATTACAACTTCCTACTTGATCAATAACAATTGTCTGGTTTCTTTATAATTCCCTGTATTGAATCTAAGGAAATAAACTCCACTTGTGACTTTTTCTCCAGCATTGTTTCTGCCATCCCAGAAAATAACAGTAGGGAGTAAGGAGTAGGTGGTAGGCAGCGAAAAGCTCTTGACTAACCGACCAGCAGCATTGTAGATTTTCAATGATGTTTGGAAATTAGAATTTGTTTGTGATTTGCCCTGAACTTGATTCAGGGTTGGGATTTGTAATTTGATTTGTGTTTTATCCCCGAATGGATTGGGATAGATATCGTATAAAACAGGATTACTACTTAATAGGTCAGAACTTTCATCTTCGGAAACACCGCCAGTGGGAACATACTTCACGGTAAAATAATCATTATCACCACCAATAACAGAAACCCCTGTTACGATGATGTTATTAGAATTATCGACTGCGACACCATGAGCCCAATCATCATCACCATTGTCTATTGTATCTTGCCAGAGAATTGTTCCATTGGAATCATACTTCACGGTAAAATAATCACAATCACCGCCTGTTTTTGATTCCCCTGTTACGATAATATTATTAGAATTATCTACTGTGACACCTTTAGCCCAATCATGATCGTTAATGTCTAATGTATCTTGCCATAGAATTGTCCCATT
>JAGMEZ010000427.1 GCA_023127905.1 Caldifarciminota bacterium | reverse complement strand
CGAAGCAAAAAGAAGAAGTGAGTAATGAGGAATATAAAGAGGATGAATTAAGGAAAGAAGCAGAGCAAAGAGCACGATTAAATATACTCCTTGATAAAATTGCAGATAGTGAAGAAATTGTTGTATCAAACGAAGAAATTGAAAAAATTATTGAGCAGGAAGCTGTACAAGAATCTGCAAATAAAGAGCAGCTTCGAATGTATCTCGAAAGGACAGGAAAGCTTGACGATATTGTTGTATTGATGAAGAGGGAAAAGGCTTTTGAATTTTTACATGTAAGATATTTAGTTAAAGAGTAAAAGGAGGAATAATGCCGCTAATACCAATAGTAATAGAACAGAGTGGAAGAACAGAGCGTGCGTTTGATATATATTCAAGACTATTAAAGGATAGGATTGTCTTTATTGGCTCAATGATCGACGAAGAGGTGGCGAATCTTGTTATTGCACAGCTTCTTTTTCTTGAGGCAGAGGATAAAGAGAGAGATATTAGTATTTATATAAATTCAGGAGGTGGAATTATTTCAGCAGGGCTTGCGATATACGATACAATACAGTACATAAAACCTGATGTAACAACGATGTGTATGGGAATGGCTGCAAGTATGTCAGCAATACTGCTTGCTGCTGGGGCAAAGACAAAAAGGTTTGCTCTCCCGCATTCAAGGATGCTTATTCATCAACCAATGGGTGGGATACAGGGTCAGGCTATTGATATAGAAATTCATGCGAGAGAAATTATGAAAATGAAGGATGAATTAAACAAGATTCTTGCCCATCATACAGGACAATCTGTCTCAAAGATTGAAAAAGATTCTGACAGGAATTTCTGGATGTCAGCAGAAGAAGCGCAGAAATATGGTATTGTAGATACTGTTATTAGTGCGAGAGAAGAAATTGTAACTGAAGAAAAAAAATAGACGGCAAAAAAGGGAATTTTTTCAAAAAAATATGGTAGATAGTAATGCAGGGATTACGATAGAAGATGATGAACTCGTAGACAAAGTTAAGAGAGGAGATGAGTTTGCTTTCGAAACACTTGTTAAAAAATACCAACATGGGATATATAGATTGACATACAGGATGACAAATGACCATTTTACTGCTGATGAGCTTTCATTGGAAACTTTCATTCGAGCATATAAGGCTATAGGACGATTTAGAAAGGGTGCAAATTTTTTTAACTGGGTATATACAATTGCAATGCACTTATGTCTTAATTATATTAAGAGAGAAAAGAGAAAGGTGAATATTGACCCTGAGAATATAAATGTGATTGCCAGTAGAAAAAAACATAATAATGGACTTTTGAAAGGGGTTTTGGCAAAAGAGATGAATGTAAAGATTATGGAGTCTATACAAAATCTTCCAGAGAAATTGAGGGTTGTCTTTCTCTTACGTGTGGATGAAGATTTATCATATGATGAAATTTCAAAAACTCTCCGAATTCCAACTGGAACTGTAATGTCCAGGTTAAACAGAGCACGGGAAAGATTAAAAGAGAGTATTGGAAAATATATAATGTCAAAATAATGAAACATAAAGAGATAAAAAATTTACTCGGTGCATATGTAGATGGAGAGCTACAGGATTTAATAAAAAAGGAAGTAGAGGAACACCTTAAGATTTGTCCTGAATGCATTGAAGAGATAGAGTTTTTAAGGGCTCTCCATTATAGAATCAAGAAAGAAAAGATTCCTTTCCCTTCTGACTCATACTGGGATAATTTTCCAAAAAGAGTTATGAAAAGGCTTCATGAGAAGCACACTATTGGTTTTTTTTCTGCTAAGGTACCGAGAATCAAATGGGAACTTGCTGGAGGTGTAATTCTGTTGCTTCTTACATTCATTGTTTCAAAGCAAATTTTAACAAAAAAAACTATTGAAGAAATTGATATACCAATAAGACCAAAAGTAAGTGAGAAATTTGTGACAGGTGAAGGCAGGTTTGCGGCAAAGGATGGAGATGAATTAGGAACTTACCCTGTGACTGCGGGAAAAGCAGCTGGTGTGGTTTCTAAAAAGGGGAAGGTAGAGAAGGAACCGGATGATAGAAGCGTATTATCTGAACCAGAAGAAAAGACAGAAATATTTAAAAAAGAAGCACCTATCCCGGGTATATCGAAATCCTCTGTAGAAATAAAAAAGGATGAAAAAGAAGAAATTGGAGGAGTGATTACTGAAAATGGTATTAGTGAAGAGAAACAGGATGACGGAAATAGAGTTGGATTTGTCCAGGGAGCTGTCCCTTCAATTGAGAATGAAAAAGTAGAGATTGACATTCTTAGTGAAATAAAAGAAAAAGAAGAATTCTTGAGAATATCAAGAGATAGAGTCAAATCATTAGAGGTTCGAAGAGGACTTATAAGACTTCTTTATTACAATGCAGATAAAACACGAAAAATTGATGACATAGAACGAGCAAATGTAGAAATTGAGACATACAGGGATTCATTTCCTGATGAGTTTAAAGATACGTTGAAATTATACAGTGATTCATTGTTATTGATGATTGAAGAAGTAAAAAGAAAGGAGCAGGTGAAAGAAGAAACTGAAGAAAATAGTAAATAGGGAAAGTAAAATTAGAAATAAAAAATTAGAATAGCGAAAACCCCAATAAACTTCTAAAGACAAAAAAAGGTATAAGAAAAAAAGGAAAGGAACTAATATGTTCAGGACACTTTTTCACATAGGCCCTTTAGAGATACACACATACGGTGTGATGCAGGCTATTGCATTCTTTACTGTTATATTCATTTCTGTGAAGAAGGCAAAGAAAATGGGTATTGACCCAAATATTATATTTGACCTTGCAATCTGGGTTCTCGTTTCAGTTGTTATAGGAGCTCGAATATGGTATGTAGCTGAGCATTTTAATGAGTATAGTCAGAACCTCATTGATATATTAAAGATATGGGAAGGTGGGCTTGTGTTCTATGGCGGATTTATAGCTGCTATATTAGGGGGATTTCTATTTCTTAGACTAAAGAAGCTGAGTTTTACAAAAATTGGTGATACTATTGCACCATCCTTGCCTATTGGAGTTGCAATAGGTAGAATCGGGTGTTTTCTTAATGGATGTTGTTATGGAAAAGTTTCAGAAAAATTTGGAATACCATTTCCTTCAAGAGAATTTCCCCCTGCCTATGCAGATCAACTCAGAGAAAACTTGATTAAACCAGGAGCTACAGAATCACTTCCAGTCATTCCGACGCAACTATACGCAGTTCTTGATAATCTTATAATATTTGCGATACTTATCGTTCTTTCAAGAAGGAGGAAACCATTTCAAGGATTCCTTATCTGGGTATTTTTCGGTCTTTATGGGATTCAGCGGTTTATAATAGATTTCTTTAGACATTATGAGGGTGCAGCAAAAGTTTTTAAAGTATTATCACTTTCTCAGATTACAAGTATTTGTATAGTAATTGCCTCCATTTTTGCCCTTGTAATTTTACACCGTGAACATAAGAAACATAATAGATAGGAACAGGTGAGGCATCTTGCCTCACTGCGAGGCTGGAAGCCTCGCCTATTGAACCCTTGTTTATTGAAACTTTGCCTGCTCTGTGCGAAAAACCTGGATTTCCTTGTTTCATCTCTCATCCACTATCCACCCACTTCCAAGAACAACATCGTTGTCGTAAAAAACTGCAAGTTGTCCGGGAGTGATTGCCATTTGTGGTTTTGAAAATTTTATATAGGTTTCAGTATTTCTAACCTCGATT
>JAGMEZ010000426.1 GCA_023127905.1 Caldifarciminota bacterium | reverse complement strand
TATCAAATTTTTCTAAAAGAAATCCACATACTTTACTCACACGTAATTGTTCTCCACCAAAAGGTGGGTAAGTAAAACCATATTCAATATGAGCAATCCTGCTAATCTTTTTATCCAATTTTCTTAACACTTAAAACGAAAGTTACAGCTACTGCTGAAAAATTCAGATTTTTAAGCATCTGTAGTCTTCTGTCTATCCATTCTCTTTCAATCCTTATTGGAAGATATTTTAATATATTCTTTACTTCCCAGTATTTGAAATTGTGTTTATGTTCTGGATCCTTTGTCCATATTTTTCTGATAAGCCTGAGAAATTGATACGCGAAACTGCCTTCAAGTGGAATATGAAGAAAAATATAAGAATGGTTTTTTAAAACTTGAATGGTTTCTTTTAATACTTTTTCAACATCAGCAAAAGGAAGATGCTCAAGCAGATCCACAATAATAGCTGCGTCAAAAATATCTATTCTAAAAGGTAAAAAACGTACATCACTACAAACAAGAATCGCCTTTGGAAAAATTTTCTTTCCATTAAAAAGATATTCAAGACTCAGGTCAAGACTAATAACATTATACCCAGAAACAGTGAGGTATTTTGTATTTGGTAACAACCCACAACCTAAGTCAAGAACTCTTTCGTCTTCGCTCTTTGAAAAAAATTGTAAAAACTCCGGAAGATTAGGGTGGTGATCTCTTATTAATCTTTCCATTTTGCGAACGGTTCGTATATTACTATTCATAATGTGTTATTTAACTGCAATTGCTGAAAGTCCAATTACATCTCTCTTTGGTTCTGATGAAAAAGGTTTCTTTTTATCACGAAGATAGAATATACTGTTTATAACAGCAACAAAGAAAAGTAATATTTTTTTTGGTAAATGTATTCTGCGAATTGCAAAAATCAAACCCTCTGCCAGAATTGTAAATTCGTCGCCGTGACCCCAGATTTTGAAGTTTGTAAAACCTGCTTCTTGGAGTAAAAATTCAAAGCCATAGTATGTGAATCTATAGAAATCATTAGGCAGTTCATGTAACCTAAAAAAAGAAGGAACAGTTATAAATAATTTTCCCCCAGGAATAAGTACTCTGTATATTTCTAAAAGTGTAAAAAGAGGATTAGGCAAATGTTCAAGAACCTGAGTAATAATGACAAAATCTGAAATCCTATCCTTAAAAGGTAAAGGATAATTCAAATTGAGAATGAGGTCAATTTTACGACTAAAGCGTAAATCTCCTGAAAAGTAAGTAACATTCTTTTTTTTAATAATTTCCTTATAAGGCGTTTCTCCACCTCCAAGATCAAAAACTATACCTCTTTCAATATTTGAAGATTTTAAGAAAGAATCTAAACTCTTCTTTACCCAGAGTTTGTCAAGAAAACCATCGAATTTTTTATCAAGAAAGTAATTTTTCATAAATTTTTTCTAATCGTTCCGATATGATTCTCCAATCAAATCTTAATGCTTTCTTAAATGCTGCAACTCTCATATCTTTTAACGCCTCAGGGTGATTCTTGCACCACAGAATTGCATCCTTAAGTTCTCTCGCAGAACAAGGAGTTACAAGAAAACCGTTTTTTCCATTATCAATCAGTTCGGGTATTCCTCCTATTCGGCTACCAATGACAGGAGTTCCAGTTGACATCGATTCCATCACTACAAGAGGGCAAGGGTCTTCCCATCTTGAAGGGACAATAGTTATATCAGATGAAGCAAAATATTGTGCTAAATCGTCATGTTTAATACAACCAAGGTATTTCACATTCTCAGGTGTATTTTTCTTAAATTGTCTATGAAGATGATTTTTATCAGGAGAAAAAGTCCCTGCTATCAAAAATCTGATTTTTTCTTTCTTTAGTTCCTGCGCGACTTTTAATAATATATCGAATCCTTTTTCAATCCATATATTACCTGCAAAAAAGACGGTAAATAGACCTTTGGGAGTTCTTAATGTATTGTTAATTTTTTGTGGCGAAAAAATTTTTGTATCAACACCGTTATGTAATACTTTTATGTTTCCTATTAAAAAAGGAAATTTATTAATTAAACTCCTTTTTATAAATTTGCTCGCAGCAATCACTAAATTTGATTTTTCAAAAGCTCTTTTCCACCTTGAACCTTTCCATGCTGCGGGATGACTATTAATGTGGAATATAATGGGTATATTTTGATTATTTAATAGGTTGTATCCAAGTACTATTTCCGGTTTCTGGTGTATATGGATAACATCCGCATAGAACTTTGAGAGTTTATATGAAATATAAAGTATTTTTTGCCATTCATAAAATCTTGTACCTTTTCCAATAAATTTATTTGAATAATAATGCATTGCTATATTTTTTGGAATATTAGCTCCCAGATGCATTTCCCCGGACGAATCGCAAAAAATTCTGAAATTATATCCTTGCTTTGAAAGCACCCTTGCAAGATTCACTATTATGCCACTCACACTGGTGGAATTGTTGAAATCAACAGACCCATGAAATCCAATACTTACTATGGTATTCTTCATTGCTTCCTTGCTTCTACTATAAAGAAATTTCCATTTCCATCATATCAACTCCATATTTGTATGCCTCAAATACAACTCTCCGTAGAAAAAACATTAAAACAAACGTCATCAGTAAAGTGATCGATTTTTTGTCCAATTCTTAATCATTCTTAAAAAGGAGTATAAATTTGGGAAGTAGTAATGTAGGTAAAATCGAAACTGGTCTTTTACTGAAACCCCTTCTTTTCTCATTCTAAACAATTTCATTGATTCTTTGAATAGGTTATCATTAATATAACGATGCATCAAATAACGCTCAAAGTAATAAATCCTTTCATCAATAAAAGTACTATATTTTTCGTTAGTGTAAACATTAAAATCATTATACATGGAAATTGCATCCTTCAGTCTTTTTACAGCTATTTCCTCTGCAGTCAATGACCAAACTCCGCCTTGATGAATCCTATATCTGCCCATTACTTCTGGAATCATACCTATTTTGCCTTTGGTCGCATGTAAAAAATGGAGTGGATAATCGGCTACAAGATGATTACTGAACAACTCAGGTAATGGCAAGTCGTGGAATTGCCACCTATACATTGTAGAGCATGTACTTATAAAATTCTCCCTTATTAAGTCATAAATTGAGTAGTCTCTTTTTTGAAATTTCTTTGCCGGATTTATATAGGAGGGTTTTTCATTGTTCTGATAGAAATATTCGACCAAATGGAAACACAAAGTATATTCCTCATTTGCCTCTAAGAAATCTACCTGTTTTTGGAGTTTGTAAGGATCTGTCCAGTAATCGTCGCCTTCGCATAAAGCGATATACTTGCCGGTACATTGGTTTAGTGCAAAAATAAAATTAGATATTCCCCCCATGTTTTTCCCATGTCTAAAATACTTTATTCTATTTGCTTTTGGATGATTATTTAGTATTTCAGTAACAATATTATCGCTATTATCTGGAGAACAATCGTTCGCTACAACCAATTCAAAATCAAAATTTGTCTTTTGCATCAATACACCTTCTATTGCTTCACGAATATATTTTTCGTGATTGTAAGTAATCATACAAACACTAACCAAAGGATTTTTCATTTACAATTCAATTTTCGGTATTGTTCTAATTACTTTAGCTGGAATACCTACCGCTAATGAATTAGATTGAATGTCTGTTAAAACAACTGCACCAGCACCAATTATACTCCATTTTCCAATAACTTTTTTAGGTATGACCACAACACCAGTGCCAAGAGCAGAACCTTCATTCATTGTTACATTTCCTGAAATATGGCACCCAGGTGAGAGATCACAATAATCTTCAATTATAGTATCATGGCCAATGGTACAATTCAAATTGATGTTAACATGGTTACCAATATAAATATCTGTAGTCAAGATACATCCAGCAGTTATGATTGAACCAACTTGAATTTTAACATTTGGCCCGATGCGAGCATCTGGATCAACAACACTTACAAATTCAAAATTTGCCGAATATTGTTCTGCCCATCGTTTTTTTAATGCCGGATTACCAACAGCAGAAATAAGTACCGGCCTCTCAGAAAAAGGCATTGCTTTATATTTGTCCAAATTATCAATCACTGGTATAGAATGCACACTAATGCTTGAATCATCAGATATCATTTCGTCGTATAAATGTATAATTCGGTATTTTTTTGTTCTGTTTACAACAGCCATAGTTTCTCGAGCATATCCCCCTGCACCTAGGATTATTAATTCTCTCATGACACCTCGCTATATTTTAATCAATAGATTTTCCATAACGATTTGATATAATCCTACAGATAAATTCGACCATCGCTAACGATAAATCAGGGTATATGGGAATACATAGAACTTCAGCAGATAACTTTTCAGCTACAGGTAAATTTTCTGGTGATGCTGAGGGTAATCCTCTGTAAGTTGGGAATTGACTGATAAGTGGATAAAAATAGCGACGGCCATAAATATTGTATTTTTTCAACTCTTCGTATACCTCATCACGACTTTTACCGAATTTTTCTTTGTCAATTAATAAAGGAAAGTAGGAGTAACAATATCTCACTGCAGGCATATCTTCCAGATAAGTCAAACCTTCTATTCTCTTTAATTTCTCGCGATATACCTCGGCAATTATTCTGCGTTTTTTAATATTTTTGTCAATGTATTTTAATTGTAGCAAACCAAGAGCCGCTTGAAATTCGTTCATTTTGGCATTAATGCCAGCGGTAACTACAGTTGTTTCATCCACAAAACCGAAGTTCTTCAGATTGTCTATACGTTTTTTGGTGGCTTCATCGTGGCTAACAATGGCACCTCCTTCAAAAGTGGTGTAAACCTTAGTGGCATGGAAACTCAACACCGAGAGATCACCATAGTTTAGAATTGGAATACCCTTCATTGTTACCCCAAATGTATGGCAAGCATCATAAATAACCTTCAATCCGTAAGAATCCGCTATTTTCTGAATACGGTCAACATCACAAGGATTTCCATAGACATGTACAGGTAAAATGGCTGTGGTTCTTGGTGTGATTGCCACTTCAATTTTATCAGGGTCGAGATTAAAGGTATTTGGTTCAATGTCCACAAAAACAGGTTTAATACCATTCCACCAAAGGGCATGAGTAGTTGCCACAAAACTATAAGGCGTTGTAATTACCTCACCAGTAATATGCAATCCCTTCAAAGCAACTATTAATGCTAATGTGCCATTTGCGAAGAGCGAGATATATTTCACTCCCAAGTATTTGCAAATTGCTTTCTCTAATTCCTGGTGAAATTTACCATTATTTGTTAACCATTTAGAATCCCATATTTGCTTAAGGTATTCTTGAAATTCGTCCAGGGGTGGAAGAAAAGGCTGTGTTACATAAATAGATTTATCAGATTTTCCCATAAAATCCTTCATATTTGATTATTTTTTGAAACTCTAGCCATGAATATATCCTTAATTTCCATAAAAGCATCTAACCTCAGAATCCTTGATATGCCAATAGTAATAAGCGCACCAGCAGATATTTGCACCAATAGGATTAATAAGGGTTTAGCATTTAAAAAATACCCTAGAATCCCGACAACAACCCCCATAAAAGTCGACAAAAAAAGTGAGGGGAGAATATCGAGAATTTGCTCCTTCGTAGGATAATTCACCATTTTCCCTGACCAGAAGCTATTCAGCAAATAAGCAATTATTGAGTGAAAAATCATGCCGATCAACATTAATTTAATTCCGAGAAATATTCCAATAAAAATCACGGGGATTGCAATAACCTTTTTGATAATTTCTAACTTTAGGAATAAATCAGAACGCCCCTTTACCTTTAGCATATTAAGATTTAAAGCATGCAGTGGAAAAAGCACACTTGAGAAGCAAAAAAGCTGAAGATATGGTACTGATGGCAACCATTTCTCGCCAAGTAGAGTCAACACAAGTGGTTTTGCAGATGCTGATAGTCCAAACATTAAAACGAAGGAAATAAACATTGTGCTTTTAATTAATTTCCTATAGCCTTCCTTTAACTTTTGTGAATTATCCTGTATCGAAGAGAGTACAGGATAGCTGACACGTTGAACAACGTTGGTAATATTTGCTGAAGGTAATTTAGTAAAATTTTCTGCCCGAATATAATATCCCAAATCAGCTGCGGAGAAAAATTTACCAATGACAAGATAATATATATTTATATATAAAGTGTTAATAAGACCTGAAAAAAGAAGTTTATACCCAAACTTAAAATGCTCTTTTAAAGCATTATAATTGAATATTCTTATTGGATACCAATGGCTCCACATCCAAAGTAAAATTGTTGTTATAAAATATCCTGCAATAGTTCTCCAAACCAAACTCCATACTCCAAAACCTGTGTATGCCATGTAAATGGCTAGAATGCCGGATAGAATGGATGAAATAATTGAAATTTTGGTTTGCAATTTGAAATCTATTCTTTTTATAAGAAT
>JAGMEZ010000425.1 GCA_023127905.1 Caldifarciminota bacterium | reverse complement strand
GGATGTGCTCTCCATTGCAAGAAGGGTAATAAATGACTATGGAGAGAAGCCTTTGTCGTATGAAAAAGGTGTGAAACATCTTACTGAATCGCTCAATCTTACTGAAATACAAGCATGTCAGATTATCGCAGCACTTGAACTTGGAAGACGGTTCTTTGGTAAATCGAGAAAAGAGGTGTACCTTAATTCACCGGGGGATGTTTATAGCTACCTTTCAAATACTGGAAAACTTGATAAGGAAGTTATGCATGGACTCTATCTTGATGTGAAGAATAAACTCCTGAAAGATGAAATTATCTCAATTGGCACTGTCTCCTGTAGTCTGGTTCATCCGAGAGAGGTGTTTAAACCCGCGTTTGTTAATTCATCGGTTGGTGTTATTCTGGTTCACAATCATCCGTCGGGAGATCCCGAGCCCAGTAGAGAAGATATTGCTTTGACAAAAAGACTTAAAAAGGTTTCTGAATATATAAGTATTGAACTTCTTGACCATATTGTTATAGGCGACAATGATTACAGAAGTATGAAAAGTGAGGGGATAATTTGAAATGAAAAAACTCTATTCATTAGTAGGCGAAGAGAAAAAAGAAAGGGTTATCCTTCTTACAGTTTCCAGAAACCCAAAGGAACGCTGGGAAAAATTTGATGGACTTAAAGAGATGGCTTCTCTTGCAGAGACTGCTGGTTGTGAGGTGGTTGAGCAATTAATCCAGAACAGGAGGAAATACGATACCGCAACCTTCATTGGAAGTGGAAAGGTACAGGAGCTGAAGAAGATATCTCATGAACATAAAATTGACACGATTATATTTAATGAAGAATTAACACCTTCCCAGAAAAGGAAGATAGAAGATATAACGGAAAGAAAAATTCTTGACAGAAGAGAGTTAATTCTGGATATTTTTGCACAACATGCGAAGACAGAAACAGCGAAAATAGAGGTTGAACTTGCACAGTTGAAGTTCAGATTTCACATGTTGCAGGGTGCAGGTATTGAGTTATCAAGACTTGGAGGAGGTATTGGGACAAGAGGACCTGGTGAGCAGAGGCTTGAGGTTGATAGAAGACGAATAAGGACTCGTATAAGCCGTCTTGAAAAGGATATTGAGAGGATTGAAAAGAGTCAAAAAACGCAAACCAAACGTCGGAGCAGAATTTTTAGAGTCGCACTTCTCGGATATACGAATGCAGGTAAATCGACACTTATGAATGTTCTATCAGATGCAAATATTCTTGTAGAGGATAAACTTTTTGCTACACTTGATGCAACGACAAGATTGATTGAGATTGACCCTCTTCATAAGTTTCTTATGACTGATACAATTGGATTCATAAAAAATTTACCACCTCAGCTGATAGCATCATTTCATGCTACACTTGATGAAGCGATTAAAGCAGATTTAAGATTGCATATTGTTGATGCAAGTTATGAAAACATTAACAGGCATATGGAAGCGACAAGGAATATAATGCAGAAGCTCGGGATTGAAGAGAAGAGGACAGTAATTGTATTTAATAAGATTGACATGATTCCAACAGAAGAGGTCGTCGAGAGACTACTAAGGAAATTCGCTGATTCTGTTGCAATTTCAGCTAAGGATGGAATTGGCATAAAAGGATTACTAAAGGCAATTCAGAAAATAATGGATAAGGACACAGAGATTGTTGACCTTTTCTTTCATCCATCTGAAGGGAAGAAATTATCCTGGGTCAGGGAAAGGGCTTATGTTATTGGCGAGAGAAATGATAAAGAAGGACTCCATCTGAAGGTTAGGATGGAAAAAAAGGATATTAATAAACTGAAGAATTGTAACATTAGAGAAATTTAGAAATCCAGAAATTAAATAGTTAAAAATGGAAAATAAGGAGAATGGGAATGTTTCGAAAGGACTTTCTTTCCTTTTGAATAATGTAAAAATCCTTGGAATAAATAGGGTAGGAACGAATGGAAAGGATTCAGAAAACTATAAAGAAATTGGGTCAATTATTGATCATACATTACTCAAACCTGATGCAACAGAAAGTGATATAAAACGAGTATGTGAAGAAGCACTCATCTATGGTTTTGCATCAGTTTGTGTCAATCCATACTGGACAAAACTTGTTAGTCGTCTTCTCAGGAACTCTTCGGCAAAGACCTGTACTGTAATCGGCTTTCCGCTGGGTGCAAATGTTCCAGATGTTAAAGCATTTGAAACGAGAAATGCTATTATTAACGGGGCTGAGGAGGTCGATATGGTGATAAATATTGGAGCGTTGAAGTCGGAACAATACGATAAGGTGAAAGCTGATATTGAAGGGGTTGTGAAGGCATCAGGACCCTTAGTCAAGGTTAAGGTGATTTTAGAAACCAGTTATTTAACGGATGAAGAAAAGATAAAAGCTTCGGTTTTAGCAATGGAAGCAGGTGCAGATTTTGTAAAAACATCAACGGGTTTCGGTCCCGCGGGTGCAACTGCACGTGATGTTGCACTAATGAGAAAAGTAGTGGATGGCTATCTTGGGGTGAAAGCAGCTGGTGGAATACATTCATATGAAGAAGCAGTAGAGATGATAGAAGCAGGTGCAACCCGTATTGGCGCATCCGCAAGTATCGAGATAGTGCGTAAGCAAGGATAAAGGATAAAGGGAGTAGGGAGAAACGTCGCAAGTAAAAAGTAAAAAGTTAAAAGTGAAATCTGAAAATCGGAAATACTGAAAAAACAACGCATGCGTATTGTAGTGTCGGGGAATCGGAGAATCAGAACATCAAAGAACCGGCATAAGAAAATTGTTTGATTTGTTTGATTGGTTACCATGGAAAAGAAAAGACAGGTCAATTAATTGTAGCCGTGGGCTTCACAGACTGTATCAGAATTGGAACTCGAGCATGGTAGCCGCAACCTTTAGGTT
>JAGMEZ010000424.1 GCA_023127905.1 Caldifarciminota bacterium | reverse complement strand
ACCAGAAGAGGCTGCTATAGATGATGTTGAGAATCCAACAATTCTTGAGAATGTGATTGAATTGACAGGTGCAGAGGCTGTCAATTTTCCATACAAAAATGAGTGCTGTGGAAGTTATCAGACCTTAAGAAGACCTGATATTGTTATAGAAAGAACAAGAACGATAATTAATTCTTCACGCAATAGCGGTGCAGATATGATGATCCTTTCCTGTCCACTCTGTGCGTTTAATCTGGAGGCAAAGCAGAAAGAAGTGATGGAAAAGTATTTCGGGTTCAAGGAGATGCCTGTTATCTATTTTACGCAGCTCTTAGCGTTTGCTTTTGGTCTTGGTGAAGATAAGACCCGTTTTGATTTGAATAGTATAAGTCCATCGCAGATACTCGAGGGAAAAGATTTGTTAGAACGGAGTAAAGTATGAGCCGAATAGGCGTTTTTGTTTGTCATTGTGAGTTTAACATTACACAATCTGTCGATGTGAAATAGAAAGTGAGCGGGTGTCATAACAAATGGAGAGAGAAAAGACTCATCAATCTGTGGTTCAAAACAGGTGCTTAATTGTGGGATATGTTTTGAAGCGGGTTATTCTCTCTTCTTAAACCTTATAGCTGAGGAGTTGGTTAAATGAAGTTAGAAAAGATAAAAGATATCCTTCAAGCAGAAGTGAAAGTTGGAGCTGAATATCTACAGAAAGAAGTTAAGATGGCCGGGGGATCTGATCTGATGAGTGATGTTTTGTCGTTTATGAAACCGGGGTCACTACTCTTAACCGGTCTTATAAATCCTCAGTCTGTGCGCACCGCAGAGATGGCTGAGATCGTTGCTGTCTGTTATGTGAGGGGCAAAAAGCCCTTACCAGAGACCGTGGAATTGGCCAAAGAGAAGGGAATACCACTACTCTTAACACAATTCACCATGTTTGAGGCATGTGGAAAATTGTATCAGAGGGGTTTACCCGGTAGGGTAGAGTATAAAGGGGGTTAGATGGCAGAAGACAAGAGGATTACTCGGGTTCAGGAGCTCTTCTACGAGTTAAAGGTGAGTGAGGTGATGATCCGGGATGTTATAACTGTTTACCCTAAAAGCCGTATGAGTGAATTGAGAAGGGTGTTAAAGGAGAATTTTATCTCCGGTGTACCGGTGGTGAATGGACATCATCATATGGTCGGTATCGTGAGTATTGAGGATTTCATCAATTGGTTGAATAGTGGAAAGGGTGATATAAAAATAGAAGAGAGGATGTCGAGAGATGTGAAAACAGTCTATGCGGACGAGCCCC
>JAGMEZ010000423.1 GCA_023127905.1 Caldifarciminota bacterium | reverse complement strand
TGTTGAGGAGGGACAGGTCCCCCTGGAACAATACATGTCCATAGGGACCTGTCCCTTTTCGAAAAAACTATATAATTGAAAAATCGAAGGTCTCTAACGTGAGTTAAGTAGATAAGCATTAAAAATTATTATGTTAAAAACGCTCTTGTTAGTGTTGATTCCTTCAATTGTATTTTCGCAGGTTCAGGAACCTGTCGTCAATGTAGTTCGAATCACAACACCACCCATTATTGATGGGAAACTGAATGATTCATGCTGGCAGGATTGCAACCCTGTGACTGACTTTTATATGGTTGAACCCAATCCAGGCGCACCTGTAACCCAACCGACAATTGTATATGTCTGCTACAATGATGAGAACATCTACTTCGGTATCCATATGTCAGAAGATAAACCTGATGCAATTCAAGCAACAGTTACTCAACGTGATGGTGGTGTGTATATGGATGACTCATTCGAACTTATGCTTGATACATACTGCGATAGGCGCAATGCTTACTATTTTATGTCCAATCTCCTCGGAGCAAAACTCGATGGAAGAATTATTGATGATGGACGTAATGTTGACGAAACATGGGATGCACACTGGCAAACGAAGTCCCATCTTGTTGAAGATGGATGGGAGATGGAGATAAGAATTCCGTTCTCTGAACTCAATTTCCCTCATGTTGACAGTCTTATCTGGGGCATCAATTTCTGGCGTATTGAGCGACCTAACTGGGAAAGTACAAGCCTTTCTCCGATTCAATTATGGTGTAAAGTCTCCAAATACGGTACTCTTACTGGACTTTCTATAAAATCTAAAATTAAGAGATTTGAACTCCTTCCCTACGCGGCTGCTCGTTACGAACAGGACTCGTTATCACTAAGAGGAGGCATCGACTTTGAATATGATGTCACATCAGATCTTATTTTTAATGCTACTATGTTTCCTGACTTCGCACAGATAGAAGCAGATCCATATAGATTTAATCTCTCCTATGAACAGGGAGAAGAATTATATTATCCTGAAAAGCGTCCGTTTTTTCTTGAAGGCAGCAGTATTTTAAGAACACCAATCCAACTGTTCTATACCCGTCGTATGAATGAAATTCTTTGTGGCGGGAAACTCTATGGTAAAATAAAATCTACTGAAGTCCTTGCTCTCGATGTCCAGACCGAAGATACAAATGAAAATTTCTCAGTCCTTAGAGTCAAGCAAGAGCTTTTTACTACTACTACACTCGGTGCATTAATAACCCATAAACAACGTTCAGACACTTCCAGTCAGGCTGCATCAATTGACCTCAATCATCCAGTGTATGGTCCATTCCTTCTTACTTCCCAATTCGCCTCAACAAGAAATACAGGTGTTTCTGGTGATCAATTGGCGGGTCATGTCGGGATTGAGGGTGAAACAAGTACTTACGGTGGAGGTGTTATTGCAGGTCGTTTTGGTCCTGACTTCAGGATAGATCAAGGTTTCATTCCAGCTTATGACATAAATAAACAGGGTTTTTCTGGTTATGCCTGGCAAAGAATATTACGTGATAAGGGCATATCAAAGTGGCTCGAGGTCGGTGCAAATTTTGATATCATTCAGGAAATTGGTGATAAACTGGCAGTTTCCAGTATAGAATTCCGGTCAAATTTTGTTATGAGCAACAAATGGCGAATAGGTATTAATGGTGAAAGAAATTATGAGCGATATGGTGATAATGAATTTAAGAATAGATTCGTTGGGTTTAGTATAGAGAGTAATGTTGGGGGAATGGCCGGTATCGCTTCATCTTATAGATTTGGTAGATTATACGATTCGTCATTTAAATTCTTTCATTTTGGATTCCTGATTCAACCAATTCAACGAATCACAGTCTTTCCGTATTTTCAAACTGTTAGAATTGGTGAAACAAAATGGCAGTGGTTAACTAATACGCGTATTTCTTATAAAGCAACCGATAAAGCATTTTTCCGTATTTTTCTTCAGGCTGATTCAGAGACAAACAATGAAGTTGAAGAAACATTTTCATTTAATGACATCGAAAACCTAAACAACAATTTCCTTTTTGGCTATGAGTTTGCACCTGGAACAATTTTTTATTTGGTCTATAACTATTCACAAAGCTTTACTGACGAAACGGTTGACAATATCTTCGTCGCAAAATTCACATACTCTTTCCAGTTCTAATAATGTAGCCGCAGGCTTTACATACTATGACAAAATATGAATTTTCGCATTGTAGCCGCAACCTTTAGGTTGCGTAAGTTATTGAATATCAATCAGTTATATCCGCAGGCTGAAGCCTGCGCCTACCTAAAACGGTATTTTGGCACAGTGTCTTTAGCCTGCGCAAGTTAAAAGTAAAAAGTGAAAAGTGAAAAGTAAATAACACAATTGCTAAATTGCTTATTTACATCATTTTAAATTCAATGAAGTAAATGTAGCCGCAGGCTTTAGCCTGCGTAAGTTAAAAGTGAAAAAGGAGAAACAATGCTTACTGCAGAAGAAATAATAAAAATTCTTAACTTAAAACCTTTACCAAGAGAAGGTGGGTATTATAGAGAAACATATCATTCAAAGGAAATAATCCCAAAAGATTTTTTACCAAGCAGGTACAAAGAATCAAAACGTTTAAGTACTGCAATATACTATCTTCTAACGCAAGAAGTATTTTCATTACTTCATAGATTACCTACCGATGAAGTCTTTCATTTTTATCTTGGAGACCCTGTTACAATGTTGCAGCTTCATCCTGACGGGACTTCTGATTTAATAACTTTAGGACATGAAATAGATAATAACCAACAAACTCAGGTAATTGTACCTAAGAATACCTGGCAGGGATGTTTTTTAAAAGAAGGCGGAAAGTTCGCATTAATGGGGACCACAATGTCACCAGGTTTCGATGAATCTGACTTTGAAGCGGGAGTGCAAAAAGATTTAGTTAGAAAATATCCCGATAGGGAGGAGCTAATAATTAGACTAACATCTTAGCACTATCGGATGCAGAGCGAAGTTTCTTTGCCGTTTGTTTTTATGGAGTGCAAAATCGGTGATTTTGCTTGCAACGACATCGTCGTTTCACTCCAAAAAGGATGTCATTTCGAGTATTCTTTCGACAAGCTCAGGATAAACTCCATGTAGCCTGTCCTGAGCGGAGTACTGAGGATTCTCGAAGTGTTGAACGAGGGACAAATAAATTTCGCAATTTCACCTTGACAAATTATAAAAAAGTTTTATAATAACTTAATAATATACAACCTTTAGAATCCTCGTAATATTAAAAAAGAAAATCAAGAGGAATGAATTTATTGTAGTAGGGAAACGTAAAAGTGTAGAAGTTCAAATAACCTAATAAAAGTAATAATGGAGGAAAAAATGAAGTATCGTAGTGCACTGAAAGTAGCAGTGGTATTATCGTTGTTCCTTTTTAGTCTATCACATGCAACAGTTTTATACGTACACCCGGATTCCACACTCAACGCTATTCAGGTAGGATTGGATTCTTGTGCGAACAATGATACAGTCCTTGTAGCACCAGGTACATATTTTGAGAATATTGTTTGGCCCAATACACAGGGGATTGACCTCATAAGTGAATATGGTCGTGATACAACAATAATTGATGGTAGTAACATTGCAAAAGTAATTATATTAGATGTAGGAGTCGACTCTACAACAATAATAAAGGGTTTCACAATTACGCACGGGAATTCAACAATTGGTGGTGGTATTTACTGCTACATCAACAATTCACCCACAATTATGAAAAATATTATCACAGAGAATAATGCTTCTACAGGTGGAGGTATCTACTGTACCCAATCTTCGCCATTTATCACCGACAATATTATTAGCAATAATACATCTCCTGCTGGTGCCGGGATTCATTGCTATGTTTATTCCCATGCTATTATTACCAATAACATCATTACAGGCAATATCAATAACATAGATATCGGAGGGGGTATTCTCGTTATCGAATCTTCACCATTAATTTCGTACAATACAATCACCATGAACACAGCTGATG
Source organism: Caldifarciminota bacterium (assembly GCA_023127905.1). Taxonomy (GTDB): domain Bacteria; phylum Hydrothermota; class E44-bin80; order E44-bin80; family E44-bin80; genus JAGMEZ01. The sequence goes on along the minus strand of JAGMEZ010000423.1, from coordinate 1,239 downwards.
AAGGAGGAGGTATCTTCTGTGGTACAACTCCAGGGTGTGTTTGTGCACCAACCATCATCAATAATACAATAACAGATAACACAGCAAACGAAGGTGCTGGAATTCACTGTGCGATTTCAAGTTGTTCCCCGACCATTGATAGTTGTATAATTAGTAATAATAATGGGGATGGTATCTTTTCCAGAGATTTAGCGAACCCGGTAATACATTACAGTAATATTACAGGCAATACGGGCTATGGAGTTATAAATACAGATTCAACGCTCACTATAGATGCTTTAAATAATTGGTGGGGAGATTCAAGCGGTCCTGGTGGATTTGGTCCTGGAATAGGTGATTCGGTCAGTCAGTGGGTGAATTATGATCCCTGGCTCACGAGTCCTGTTGGGGTTGAAGGTTCAGAAGACAGAAAACAGAAATCAGGAGTCAAAAAAACTTTAACAGTCTATCCCAACCCATTTACGTCAGTAATTAATATTAGGTTGTTAGGGATTAATGAACAACAAAATTATAGTTTGAAGATTTATAATGCAAGTGGAAGGATGGTAAAGACATTCACACTAACCACTGATCACTATTCACTGACCACTGACGTATCATGGAATGGAATTGATAATAGGGGAGAGAAAGTTCCCGGTGGTGTTTATTTCTTGAAATTTGAATCAATAAATTATATGACAATGCAAAAACTACTTTTAATAAGATAAAATAAAATTATGCCGTAGATTTCAGTTTTCAGCCTGACCCCGAAAATGGGTGTTACAGAAGATTGAAAGGAGATGAAAAGTTGCTGAAGAAATCTATCTCTTTATTTTTAAGTGCGATATTGTTGTTGATTCCCCTAATTATAAATGCTCAGGAAACAGAAAATGAAGAGATAGCAAAAGCAATAGCACAGGCAAATGCTGATGTTGAAAGTTATTTAGTTATAGCGGAATGGAAATCTTGTGGTTGTTTCGACTTAGGTTCATTTGGAAATGCATATAAAAACATACCACCTCCAGATCCTTCAAGACTAATTGGAAAATCTCTTGAGTATGTTGAAGCATACACAAAAACCTATCATGAAAAGATACAATCATTACAAGAAACAAATTATATTATTGGTTGTATAGGTGCTGCTTCTATTGGTGTTGTTTTATATTTTGTAATTAGAAAAGTCACAAGATTTTTGGATGATTGCGCTTCTGATTTTAAAATCCTTCCCTGATCCATCTTGTGGTTTTGGCAATTGAGTTA
>JAGMEZ010000422.1 GCA_023127905.1 Caldifarciminota bacterium | reverse complement strand
CTTGGAATTGATGAGAAAGAATGGATGAAACTTGTAAAGGATACTTTACATGCTGAAAGTTCAGGAAAGAAAATACTTGAGAATGTAAACATTAGTGGTTTAAGTCTCACGTTAAAACCCCAGAAGAAAATGGATATTTCAAAAAATGATATTGAGCAGGTACTGCCAAAGGTAGTGAAGATTTTGCAGGAAAGATGCAAGGAAGAATTCGGACCAATGCTTGCAAAGACGAAATTTGATGCTGCTATGTCTAAATTAAACGGAACTAAGAAATAATGTTTGAGCAATTTATTAGAAAGATAATTGCTATCAACGGAGTTACCGGGTGTATTATTGTAAATTCACAGGATGGTTCTGTCATTGTACAGGAAGGGGTTATAAATCCAATGTTAGAGGACATCACAGCTTTTTTTGGCTCAGGGTTTGATGTGGTAGCATCTTCACTGGGGGTTAAAGGTTTGAAGTTTAGCTACCTTGAGAAAGAGACCCAAAAATTTATAATCCTTGTAAAAGAAGGCGGATATGTCGGTTGTGAATTGGCTCCAACAGAGAAATTTGATACAGTTATAAAATATATTCTTGAAATTGAAAAACCTGAGGAAGGTAAGAAAGAAGAGGAAAAGGTAACTGTTTCTCTTGTCGATGAATTAAGTCAGGAATCTCGTTTTCTGAAGAGCAAGGTTCGGCAGATAAATCTTCTTATTGATGAATTCAGTGAAGGGGAAGACAAAACTCAATGGATAGAGATTGTTAAGACGAAGTTTTCTGAAACTGAGATTGGTAAGAAGATAATAGATTCCTTCCGTTATGATAATGATATGCTGATTTTTAACAAGCCTTTGGTTCCAGGTGTGAAGGAGGAAGATATTTCATCAGTATCTAAAATTGTAACGGATTCTCTATGTAGAAAAGCAGTAGAAAAATTTGGAGCAATTGAGGCGAAAAAGAAGGTGCACATAGTCATTGGAAAATTAGGAATAACAAAGTGAAAGAATTACTTCGAGAACTAAGTAAAAATGATATTGTCCTCGGTTCATTTTTCTTCAAAGGAACTGAAAATCTATTTTCTTTCACAGAGAAATATAGTGTTCCAGAATCGAGGATTAAAAGGATAGCACTCGTATTGACTCAGACAATGGATGCTCTTGGCGGTATTGCTTTTGACAGGTTTTTGTTAGAGGGCGAGGATAAAAGGATTTCTATTTATAAATATAATGGTGGATACTGTGGAATTATTTTTAAAAATGATATAGATTATGACAGTATTGAAAGTATATATCACAAGCTCATCTCCAAGGTTCCACCTGTTGAAGAAGAAGTGAAAGTGAAGCCAACTCCTGAGATTACCGAAAAAGAGAAGTTAAAGATTCCGGAAAAAGAAGTAATCGAGGAACCAGAAAAAGAGGAGACAGTACTTCCTCCCTCTATCTTTGAGAAAATGAGTGAGATCCTTACTGAATACCTTGGTGATTTTAGCGAAACCATTTTTACCAATCAGATGTCTGATATGAAAATAAAACCTGAATTTGCAACATTTTCAGAGCTACAAAGCTTGTGTTTTTCCCTTCAAAAGGCATCTGCTATGCTTATAGGTCCATCTCACGCACGCGAAATGGTTGATAAATTAATAGCTTTAATAAAATCTTAGAATAACTAAGTAATAAAGGAGGCATCCATGTTAAAGACGATGCTCTTTTTAACAGCACTTCAATCACAATGGCCAGAGGAAGTGGTTTTCTGGAAAAACATTTCAAGCTTTCTTGCGATTGGAGGGGCTATATTACTGTGGTTGAGTCTAATCCTTTTTAGTATCATAGCAAAGAAATATGAGATTGTTTTGAGAAAGAAAACAAATTGGCAATTTATGATAATTGCACCATCCGGTATACTGATTTTTGCAATTATTAAGACTTACGCTGCGGTGGTGAAAGGTTTTTTGAAAATGACTATCTTCCAGAGCTGGATTGCTTATGGTATATTTTTCTTATCGGGTATACTTTCTCTTGCTGCAGCCTTAAAGTTCTATGGTGTCGTAAAACCAAAGAAGGGGTGATTAATGAGACCAAATATTTTTGCTGAAATACTTTTCGCTGTTGGTATACTTCTTTTTGCATTCTCTTTCATTGTGAATGGATTAATAATAAAAAGATTACTAAAAATTATCAGAAAGACAGGCATTTGGGTATTCCCATTTATGGGTGGTATAGTGCTTATAATCGGTACTTTTCTACATTTTGTGAAAGTGGGTTTTTTCTTCCCCGCACTGAGAGCTGCTGATCCAGGGGATCTATTTATACTCATTGTAAATTCCTTAAAAATTGGGACATATGAATCCATTTCAATTCTTGCTGCAGGAGTCCTGAGTCTCCTGGGCGGTGTTATTTACAATGTCTGGACAAGCCATTAACTTTTTGCTTGACATCAAGTTTTATTTATTGTATATTTAAATAGATGAGAGTTTAGGAGGTATTAGGATAAAAGGAGGTATTATGCACAGAAGGATGATTTTTTGTCTTATTCCACTCTTCTTAATTCTTTTAGTTTTCAGTTGTACAAGGAAACCTGTTACTCCATCCACAAAAACGCCAGTTATAAATGCTATTGAGGCTTCCCCATACATTGTTTCGAAAGAAGGAACCGTTTACCTGAATCTTGCTGTAACCGATCCTGATGAAGACAAAATGTATTTCGAATGGTCATGTCCTGAGGGACAATTCTTTGCCGATGATTCATTATATACTCCCTCAAATATTACTAATCCCTGTTGGTGGAAAGCACCCGCAGCTGAAGGTAACTATACAATATCAGTAACCTGCACGGACAGTATCGGGGATGATCCAGAATTTGTAGACACATTCTTAACTGTTTCTGTAAGCATTTACAGTCTTGATTCTATTATTGGTGAATTAAAGTTTAGCTCTCCATTTTCTATGTATATTGACGATGATGGCAATCTCTTTGTCACTGACCCCGGTCTTTCAGCTGTTCATTTCCACAACGGAACACGGTGGTTTTCATGGAACTTCATGGGGTTGGATACATCGATTGATACCACTACGATTTACGATACGACCTTTGAAATAGATTCCACCGACACAACAATATTATTTATAGATACGACAGAAATCGTAGAGACTTTGGTTGGTAAAGGTTTATATGATTCTCCATCGGCTATTTCGGTTGACGAAGATAGGAATTTTTTCTACGTTGCAAACGTAGAAATTGATAGCACCAAAATTTCTGTCCATGACCTTGACAAGATGTTTACACCCGAAGATACTGTAACGGCATTATCTACGATTGTTACAATGAGTACAGACAGCGGAAGTGGGGTATGGGATACACTAACTGATACATTATCACTTGAAACATTGTGTCTATATGGTTTTCAATTCAAAATGAACGACAGGACCGATCTGAATTTCAGGATCATCGCTCCGTATTCGTTTGTTATTGATCCGGTGAGTAAATGGTTTTACATCTCAACGCGGATTAGTATTATTTCATACGACACAACATGGGCACCAAATGGTTGGATAAAGAATTGGTCAACTTCAACAGCAACAGGAGGAATTAATTTTGAAGGAAAGGGAATGAAGCTATTTAATGACAATCTTTACCTTGCCAGTTTTGGGACCGATGCTGGTCACGCTTACAGTGTTGTGCGGAGATTTATGGATATAGCAAATCCAAATGGTCCAACTGCAGATGATGCAAATTTCTGGATTTCTGATTCATTCACTGCATATCCTAACGGTATTGCAATTGCGCAGAATGGTCACATATTCCTTACAGAAGGTGGAGGATCTCTATTCTCTTTTCACAGGGTAGTTGAATATGATGAAAATGGAAATTTCATACGTACCTTTGGAAGTATCGGTGAAAAAGAAGACCAGTTCAACTGTCCTTCAGATATTTTTATAGACAGCTCTGGAAAAATATATGTTGTAGATATGGGAAATCATTGTATAAAGGTGTTTAGTGAATAGCAAAGGAGGGTAAAATGAAGACCATAAAAATTTTCGTACTTCTCTCTATTGTTGCTATTCTTTTCAGCACATCCTTGTTATACTCAGGGATTACTGGAAAGATTGCAGGGAGAGTGGTGGATAAATCAAATGGGCAACCGCTTCCTTTCGCGAATATCCTTATTGTTGGTACTACTATGGGAACGGTAACAGATCTTAATGGTGATTACTTTATTATAAATATTTCGCCTGGTGTTTATAACGTACAAGCGAGAATGATGGGATATAATAATATTACAAAAACAGGTGTGAAGGTTGAGATTGACCAGACTTCAAGAGTAAACTTTGAACTACCACTTGAAGTTCTAAAGGTTGAGGGAATCGAGGTATACGGTAAGAAGATTATCGAACCTGATGTGACATACTCTAAGAAAGAATTATCGGGTCAGGAAATTGAGCGAATGGCAGTTTCAGATCCTCTTGAAGCTTTACTGACAAGTACAAGTATGGTTATGGATCCTGGCAGGCGGGAAATCCATGTTCGTGGGGGAAGGGGAGGCGAAGTGCTCTATCTAATTGATGGAATGGAAGTTAGAGATCCTCTTGTAGGCGGAGGACTTGGAATCAGGATTGAAGATAGTGAAATTAATGAAATGGAGATCATTACTGGCGGATTCAATGCTGAATATGGAAATGCACAATCTGGCATCGTAAACCTTGTTACAAGAGAAGGTAATGCAAGTGCGCATTCAGTGAAGCTTTCATATAAGAATGACCACTCTTTATCGAAGGATGACGTTGATTCCTGGAATCGTCAAAAAGGTAATTTTATGAGTGATAAGGTGATATTTTCAGCTGGAGGTCCTGAACCAGTTTCAAAATATATTCTGCCAGCAGTGGGCTTGAAAATTCCGTGGACGATTACATATTATATTTCAACAACAGGAGACTGGACAGATACCTATACACCATTTCACGATAAGTCATTTTTAACCACGTATCTTCTCTGGGATAAAATAAGGATGCAGGATAGATTAAGAAATATATATACAGCAAATTCAAAAATTGCCTGTAAGTTCTCTTCTACTGCGAAATTGACCCTGGGATATAGGTCATCTTTTGAAAGAAGATTTGATTATTCTCACAGGTTTAAGAATATCCCGGAGAACGCCCATCGAAGAACCAAGGAATCCTATCAAATGGTTGCGGATTGGAATCATACCTTGTCAGGAAGGACATTCTATACGCTGGCAGTTAGTTATTTCCATACGCAGTACCTCCTTACCCCGGGTGATAAAGAGCCCGATGAAATCAACCATTACCCTCAGACAAGCGATGATCCCATTGATATTATTATTGGGTATCCGGGAATTGATGGAATCAATGAACCACATGAAGATATTTTACGGTATAACGGGGTTTATAATTATGGAGAACAGTTTGTAGATTTGAATATGGATGGTTTCTGGAATGAGGGAGAACCGTTCGTGGATATAAAGCAGCAAAATTACCATTATGATATTGGGGAGCGTTTCAGGGACTTTAATGGTGATGGGATATGGTCGGGAGACGAACCATACAATGACTGGGGAAGAGATGCAGATCCTGATATTCCTGATGCGGATGGTTCCCAGGGTAATGGACAGTATGATGGTCCACTTGGAGGACTACCAGGTGAACCGTTTTCCGATTACAACGGGAATGATGTCAGGGATGAGGTTGTTGGTGACCAGTTTTACGATTATGGTTTTAATCAGTGGGCACAGTGGCATAAGAGATATACAAATTCGTTGTCTTTAAAAGGTGATATTACAAGTCAGCTTACGAAGGTTCATTTAGTGAAAACTGGTTTTGAATACAAACGATACAGGATGAGACATGAAGAGATTCAGTATCCATGGTACATGGATGAGTTCAGAGATCCTCTTCCACCCGGTGACTGGCCACTAAGGGGTATTTTTAGAGATTTCTATACAAGGCACCCATCATCAGGTGCTATCTATATTCAGGATAAAATGGAAACAAAAGGAATGATAATAAACCTTGGTTTGAGGTTTGACTTTGCCTACCCGGGTCCAGAGGTTAAGGAAACGAGAGAGGAGGAATTCTCATTTTTCGGAACTGAAATTACTATGAGCCCACGATTTGGAATATCATTCCCCATTAGTGAGTTTGACAAAATGTACTTCTCATACGGGCATTTCTCACAGATTCCTGAATTTCAATACTTTTATCAGGATACAACACAGTTTAGTAGTGCTATTAGATTGTATGGAAACCCTAATCTTCGTTCGGAGGAAACAATTGCCTATCAACTCGGTATCGTACATGCGTTTGGAAATATACTAAAGTTAGAGCTTAGAGGTTTCTACAAAGATGTAAGAGGTTTAGTGGATACCGAGCAGAGGGGATATTCTCCCTTTGAATACCAGATAAGGGTGAACAAAGACTATGGTAGTGTGCGAGGAGTGGAAGTTACTTTAGACAAAAGGCATTCGAATTTCTATTCACTTTCGCTTGCCTATACCATTATGTGGGCAATGGGTAAAAGTTCTTCAGATAGGCAGGGGTATGATTATAGTTATCAGGGTACACCACTTCCTCTTCGTGAATATCCTCTTGACTGGGATCAGAGACACGGTGTCACAGCAGTGCTTGATTTAAGGTCTGAGTCTGGAGATTACCCTGTTCTCTTAGGTTTATCCTTACCTGATAAATGGGGTATTAATGTATTGACCCAGTTTGCTACTGGATTTCCGTACACTCCTACGGGAGGAGAAGAAGGCGGTCTAGTAATCCCGAATTCAGCAAGGAAACCTTATACGACGACAACCGATGTTAAGGCAACAAAATTCTTCTATTTAGGACCTTTACGCTATGAATTCCTCGTTGAGGTGAAGAACATTTTTGATAGAAGTAATACATTACAGGTTTACAGGGGAACAGGACAACCGTGGGTATCAGACTATGATGATTATAAGGCTTGGGTGGATGCTGGGAAACCCGAAGATCAAAAACCAGGAACAGAATATGATAGGGATCCGCGAAACTGGGGTTCAAGAAGACAGATATACCTTGGTGTAGCACTCGGTTTCGGGATGTAGTCAATCAAAAACTGAAAGGAGGCATAAATGCTAGACCTTTTTCTTCGCGGCAAGTGGGCTATGTGGCCACTTCTTTTAGCTGCCATTATCTGTGTAGCTTACATTTTAGAAAGATTCTTTACGTTGTTCAGAGCAAGGGTGAATCCCGGGTTGTTCGTGGAACAGGTTAAGTCGGCATATACGAACGGAGGAGTTGAAGATGCGGTCGCAATCTGTAACCAAAATCCAAATCCTGTTGCGAAAATATTCGCACCCGCACTCGAAAAGTTTGAGAAATACAGAAGTTCCGCTGATCTTAAAACAATTCTTGAAGAAGCAATAACTACCGCTGGTTCTGTAGAACTTGCATTTCTTGACAGGGGTATGCTTGTTCTTGCGGCTGTTGCGGGTGTTGCACCGCTCATAGGATTTCTTGGAACAGTTTCAGGGATGATAAATGCCTTTGATGCTATTGCATTGGCTGGTACCATTGAGCCTTCTCTTGTTGCGACAGGTATTTCTGAAGCATTAATTACAACGGCAACGGGTCTGATAATTGCAATTCCAGCTGCGTCAGCGCATGTTTTCTTTTCATCCAGGATAAATACATATACAAGGGCTATGGAACAGGCTTCGAATTCCTTGATAGAATTTTTATTAGAAGAAGCTGAAAAGGGAGGATAAATTGGAACTGAGAAAACACGAGCAGAAGCAGGCTGAAATTCCCACTGCATCAATGGCTGATATTGCCTTTCTTCTTATTGTTTTTTTTCTCGTGAGTACCATCTTTTCTACTGAAATGGGACTACAGATTATACTCCCTGAGCACGGTGAAGAAGTAAAGGTCCGTAAAAGTAATCTTGCCCGTGTCTATGTCAATGAGATAGGTGATGTAAAAATCGATGGAGAACCTACAAAAGTTGATATGATTGCGAATAAAGCAAAGGATATGCTTGCCGAAAACGACAGCCTCATATTCTCTATCAAAACGCATCCAAATGCAAGTTATAAATTTATGGTGAGAGTTTTTGACAAGTTAAAAAAAGGTGGTGCAGAAAGAATTAGTTTTGCTCCAAAAGGTTTGCCAACAAAATAGTAACCTTAAGAGGGGTGAATAATGCGTTTTTCTAAGAAGAAAGATAAAACTGGAGGTATACCTACTGCATCGATGGCTGATATTGCATTTCTCTTAATCCTGTTCTTTATGGTTACAACAGTATTTCGCGTTGTAACGGGACTCCAGGTAGCTCTTCCAAAGTCGGAGATGGGACATAAGTTACGTAGTAGAGATATTATACATATCTATGTTAATACAAGGGAGAGGATCTCTATTAATGATAGAATATTTATGGACGTTAATCGTGTTTCAAGCATAATGTCCGGGGAGATTCAGAAAGACCCACACATAATTGTCTCTTTACGGATAGATGAGGAAACAAAGTACAATATTGTCGGTGATATCTTTGATCAGCTGTCCGTGGCAAAGGCTCTGCGAGTTTCTCTTGCAACTGAAAAGATGAGGGGGTGAGCTAATGAAAAAAAACATTATTATAGATTTGAAAGAAAGATTCCCTTTGTATTTCAGAACAAGTGTGCTACTTGCAATTTTATTTTTTATTGTTTCTTTTTCTCTATTTCCCCATTACTCACTTCATCCCTATGTTCCAAGGGTTGAAAAGGTAACAAAGCTCGAAGTTGAAGCAGAGGAAATAGAAAGAGTGGAAGAACTCCCACCCGAAATTAAGCCACAACTTCCTGTAGAGGCTGAGAGTGAAGAGGAGATACAGCAGGCAACCATAGAAAAGACCGCAGACTTTGAGACATTTGAAAAGATGCCTATTCAACCTGAAGCAGAAACACCTGAATTTGTTGCATACGATACCCCTCCACGGCCCAAAAATATTATTAGGCCAAAGTATCCTGAAATTGCTAAACAAGCGGGAATAGAAGGTACAGTAATTCTTAAATTGCTTGTTGATGTAAATGGAAAGGTTCTAAAAGTAAGGGTTTTAAAGGGGTTAGCTAAAGACCTTGATGAAGCAGCGGTTAAGTCTGCGTATGCAACCACATTCTATCCTGCAAAACAAAGGGATAAGCCTGTGAAAGTTTGGGTGAGTTATCCGATAAAGTTTATTCTTGAAGAATAGTCTTTATTGATGTTTTGAAAATATAAAAATAGAATTAAGAAGAAGATTAATTTTATTTTTGAGTGAATATAATAATTTTATTATAACACTTACTAATCCAATAAATAAGGTAAAAGGGAGGTAAATGTGAAAGGAAAAATAGTTTTTATTGTTCTCCTTTTTATTTTTGTTACCATAACGTATGGATATTCTTATATAGACTCCAGCCATGTTTCTCGAATAAATCCTCTGATGGCTGAAAGGCCTAATACTCAGTATAAATATCATGATGTTGGTAATATCTGGATAACCTCAACAAATTTTGGTTTTTTTGGGAATTGTGGTAACTGGAAGATAGACGGTGTTAATTTCCCTTCCTGTGAGTTTCCGGGTGGTTCACATGCAGATTATCTTTTTCAGGGTGTTCTCTGGATTGGTGCTATTATCCAG
>JAGMEZ010000421.1 GCA_023127905.1 Caldifarciminota bacterium | reverse complement strand
ATCTGGACATTTCCTCAAAATTAGAGGGATAGCCCTTAAAAAATAGGGAATACCTTTCCAGTAACTCAACTGGGCAATCATCCCAACAATCTGTTTTTTATCATCCATACCGAATTCTTTTCGCATTGCAATTCTTGTACTGTTACCTTTGGAAAATCTCTCGAGATCAACTCCGTTTAAAATAGTCACAATTTTACTTCGATCTACACCCTGATTAATAACGAGATCATTTTCAACTGTTTTTGATACTGTTACTACCTTGGCAGCGAATTTAATAGCGATATTATCAAAGAAAATATATATATTCTTTCGGAAATTACTTATGAGATGTTGAGAGATAGCTACATGTCTGGTTATAATATGCGGCACATGAGATAACATGGCAGATATCCCTCCAAAGAAATCAAATCTCAATCCATGTGTTTGCAATATATCAATTTTATTTGCCTTTATCATACGATATAAATACAACGCCTCGTAGAGGTTAAATTTACTTATCGTCTCAATTTTTTCTACCCTAACACCAATATTCTCAAATTCTTTAATAATTCTTCCTCTTTTACCATAAACCATTATAGTCTCGAATTTTCTCCTGTTGAGTTTTGAGCACAGTTCTAATGCCTTGGATTCAGGACCGCAGATTGCCCCTCCCTCTTTATCATCTTTTCTCTTAAAGGATTTCCGAGCACTATCGCTACTTATAACCCTTAAAATACGAATCTTATTCACTCGACTATTTTTCTGTTTATTCATTATTCATCAAAACAGTATGGTTTTGCCCATTCAGCTGACCAATTTCTCTATTATAAGAGTATTATAAACATGTTCAGTCTTTTCTACCATCTTGTCTAACGTGAAGTGTTTTTTAACTCGTTCTCTTCCAACCAATCCCATTGTTCTAATTTTTAGAGGATCTTTCAATAAACCGACAACAATGTCAGCCAAAGTATTTGGGTCCATAGGTGGACATAAATAACCAGTTTTTTTATCCACAACAATTTCAGAAATCCCGCCCACATCGCTCGCAACAACTACTTTACCCATAGCCATGGCCTCTAACAACACAATGCCAAAACCTTCCCATAACGATGGGAGAACAAATACATCAATTACGGATAGTAACTCAGGAATATCATCGCGAAACCCCAGAAAAGAAACCCTCTTTGATATGTTTAAATCTTGAGCTAATTTTTCTAAATCTTGCCGAAGACTACCGTCCCCGATCAAAATAAATCGCACATTTCTTATCTTTTCAAATATCCTTGCAGCTGCCTTCATAAAAAAAATATGACCCTTTATAGGTTCCAAACGTCCAATACACCCAATGACAGAATCACTAGATGACCCATCCCTATTTTTATCCATTATTTGGTACTTTTTAATATTTATTCCATTATGAATTACAACTATTTTATTGGGATCTATCCTCTCCCATTGGATTAAATTATCCTTAACACTTTCTGATATTGCAATAATCCTGTCACAAAATTTAGCAGTAACTCTATCGATCAATAGCCTTATCTTTAATTTTAACCTTTGTTTGTTTCTCCATGGAGCATTACTATGCTCTGTTGAAATTATTATGGGTACACGAACTAATTTAGCAGCTATACGTCCATAGATATTGGCATAAAAGAGATGGGTATGAACTATGTTTGCTCTTTCTTGCTTCAATAGTTTGACAAGCTTGAAAATACACAAAATATCTCTGTTATTCTTTATTCCAAGAGATTTTACTGTTACTCCCCTTTTCTCAAATTCTGACTTTAAGGGATTATTGCTATAGAGGCAGCACACCATTATGTCATACTTATCTTTGTTTAATTTATCAATTACAGAGAGCAAAAGTTTCTCTGCACCACCTATCAATAGATTATTTATAATGTAAAGAATCTTATTTTTTTTCGGCAAAGTTCCTCCAGTGACTCAAGTTATAAATGATTTAACTGTCAATTTGTTTAACACTACAGAGAGGGAGATCATTATCCATAAAGAAAAATGAAAGGGTACTGAAAGAAATGCAGAAATAACCAAAAAACCTAATAATCCTCCTTGTAGAGACTGCGAGATAAAAAATAACTCTCTTTTACCGCTTTCTTTTAACATTTTTTGGTTTTTATGCAGAGTCCAAAGTGTTAATAGAATTATTGAAGCAAAAAGAGAAAAACCTATTAATCCTAGTTCTGCAGCGACTTGGAGATAAGTATTGTGTGCAACCATCGGCATTGTTACATACCTTGCTACATGGTTGATAAAACCACCTAAACCCACTCCTACAAGAGGGCTTTCAGCAAAAACTCTTAACCCACCTTTTATCAGTTCAATCCTTTGTATGATGGAAGCATCTCCTTGAAAATGAATAAGAGTTTGAATCCTCATTTTGACATTTAGGGGAATAAAGAAAGATAGAAATAAAATAACAAACAACAATAAAATGAAAATTTTCTTATTTGTCCTGAATTTAAACAGGAAAAAAATCAAAACAAAAGATAGCCCAATTAATCCACCACGTGATAGTGTGAAAAAAATAGAGAATATATAGGCAAATGAGATTATAAGTAATAGAATTTTCAGTAACTTAAAACGTGTAATTCGAAACAGAGATAGACTTAAAGGAAGTGTTGTTACCAGTAGCAAAGCAAAATAATTGGCATCGTTTCCAGTTCCAGCAACTCTATAATAGATTTTAAACACAGAAAACTCGAAAATTGATCCTGCTATATATTGGTAAATAGAAAAAAAACTTGCAAAGGCTGTAGATATAACAATAGTCCAAATGATTGCTACTAGTAGCTTTTTGGAATTGACAATATTTACAATTATGAAGTAGATCACAAGGGCTTTGATGAATTCCCTTAAAGCATAAAGACCCCTATGAATATCAGTTGAATATAAGAAAGAAAAAGTTATCATTGTAATCAGCAGAAATATTAATGAATCTTGCTTTGATATATGAATGGGAACTTGTGTAGATACCATCCAGGATATCATTATACCAAATAACAATATAATTACAACTGGGAAATATATCCCTGGAATAAATACTGTAATCCCACTATATAAAATAACTAGTGGCAGTAGAAGTCCTATTTTTGGTTTAAATAAAATTAACAATATGGTGACAGCACCAATAATTCCAGCTAAAAAATATTGAGTTTTTCCAAATGCAAAGAAGAAAAGAAACAACAATTCAAAGAAAATAAAGACAATAAGACTGGATTTTTCAATCAAGCTGATCGTTTTTGCTTCTTTAAAAGGTACAATGGAACTGTTATTTATCATATTTCTAAATTTTTAGTTGTCTCCTTAAAAATTGGTTGCTTAAAATTCCTTCTCTGTATAGATCGCTTATAATACCGGTGGAATAATATGAAAAATTTAATCAGATTGAGACACCATTTGATTGTTTCCTTTTCTCGTAAGCGTCTTCCTCCGTGAGATGTTAAAAATGATAATATATGGAAGGTAAATAAAGCTGCAAAATTCAAAAGCATCATAAATCTGACAACTTCTGCGTAAATTCTACTTCTTGTCTTGCAATAATATTTATACATACTCTGATAGGTTATAAATTTCGTTCTCTGCTTGCTTTTAGTTGTACCCACCCAGCTTCCTCCACCATAGTGAATAATGGAGACATCAGCATAATAGTAAATCGTGTAGCCTTTCCTTTTCGCCCTGTAGCAAAAATCAACATCGTCATAAAACATATAAAAAGATTCATCTAACAACCCAATATCTTTGAATACCTGTTTTTTTATCAACATACAGGCACCCGAAAGTAAATCTATCTCTCTTGAGTTTAAATGGTTCCAATAACTTATCAAGCAACTGCCGAAAAGTTTACTCTTTGGGAATTTCCTGTCCAACTTTGAGACATTAAAAAACTCTAAACACAGATTTGGAAAATTCCTCGCACAGGTAAATTGGACCGTTTCATCAGGGCTTAAGATTTTTGGTCCCAGAATATCTACATCCTTATGATTATCCATAAAGGATACCATCTTTGCTAAAGTACACGATTTGACTGTCGTATCTGGATTTAATAGTAGTATATATTCACCACTGCTTCTTTTAATAGCCTGATTGTTTGCTTTAGAGAATCCCAAATTTATTTCGTTTGCAATTAATTTAACCATCGGAAAATGTTCCTGAACCATTTCCACACTACCATCTTTTGAAGCATTATCCACAACAAAAACTTCGTATTTTAAATTTAAATGTGAGTCCAAAATTGATGATAAACAATTCTGTAATAGATTCCTTGTATTCCAATTAACTATAATTATCGATAGTACCACTTTAATACCTTACAAATATTTTTTTGATTAAATGGATGTCATCTGAAGATATTCCTTTTATCAAATACAGAACTAGAACATAAATCAATACTCCCATTATAATCAGGGAAAACACATTCAACCCCTTTAACAAGTATAGTATTGTTCCCATAATAATAGACGAAAAAATTGGTTTTATTAAATATGGTACAATAGATATAGGAACAATCTTCTTAATAGTTAAGTAACCTCCGGTAAAGACAATTCCCTCTGAAATACAGGTAGTAACTGCAGCACCTCTTGAACCAAAGCGAGGAATCACTAAAAAATTTAATAGAATATTTGATACTGCACCAAATATAACAAAAAACATTAATTGTCTTTGTTTATTAAATGCTATGAGCGCATTTGTAGAAACTTCACTGATGTAAATAATTACACATGCCCAAAGCAAAATTTGAAAAGGAACTACAGCATTTATGTATTCTTTCCCGAAAAACAAATTTATGATAGGAGAAGCCAGAATTGTACCTCCAATACCCAGCGGGATTGCAATAATAGCTAATAATTTTAGTGACTTCTCCATCATTGATCGAGTATTTTTATTCGATTCTTTTATCTGACTCGAAAGTGTTGGTAAAAAAACACTCCCATACAATCCTCCAAAGGATATTAGTGCCATTATAATTCTATATGCCGCGCTATACGAACCTACCACTGCATCGCCTTTCATAAAAGATAACATAACTGTATCAAGATTATAATAAACTCTAATCATCAATAAAGAAAAACCTATTGGTAGTGCTCCATGAAGAAAATCTAACAAGAATCGACGATCATATTTCAATCTTAATCTGCCAAATAAACATAAGTATAACCCAATACAAAGAAGAGATGCCAAAATTATTGCTAATAATTTTAATTTTGCAACGGTGATTGCAGATGGAAATCGAAACAATAAAGCAAAAATGAGTAACGCATAAATTCCTTCCTTGAATATCAGTATCACAGCCTGAAATTCCATTCTTTCATGAGCTGAGAAAATCCATGTGAGATCGAACGCAAGAGGAAATAACGTAAGTCCGAAATAGAGAAGAATTAATCTTTTATCTACTGTAAAATCTATCAAAAATAAAAGTAGCAACAAAATTAAAAATGAAATAGAGGAAAGTAATAAGCGCAAAGCTACAATATTACCAGCATATTGACAAGTATTTTTCTTTTCTCTGGCAACTTCTTTAATAGCATATGTTGTAAAGCCGAGGTTTGAAGCGAGGAGAAAATAGCTTACAAAGGCTCTGGCAAAAGATAACTGTCCAAACGCTACATCCCCTAATTTTCTGGCAATGAGAATAACTACAAAGAAACCTATTATTTGTGCCGCTATATGTGCAACAGAAAGGGAGAAAAGATTTTTAACAAAACGCTGTGAAGTTCTCAAAATTATTATCCACTTATATCTTTTCCAATATTAACTTTTTTATACCTTTGCTAATATTTAGAATAATCAAACTTGATAGTGAACATAGGGTATAAACAAAATTTTTACATAGGTATTAAAAACTCCAAATATCTTCTTCCTAATTCAGAAAATTATAGAATCAAATTTTACCAGGATTAACCTCAAAATTGTTCACGTATTTTTTAAGGGAAGAAAATCCTATATATCTATTCCTAACAAACCTTATAATGGAATTTTTGTTCTCAATTTTTATTCTATCATCTATCTTGCTCAATCTCTCGACCTTTTTATTCTCCTTGCTATTTCATCAAAGTCTTTTTTTATTTCCATTCCCATATCCCGCCATTCCTCACCTTCTTTTCTTCCTGCTATTTTTTCAGTGTACTCAAATAGAAAACTAAGTCCTATACCTACAAAGAAGCTAAAAATAAATGCAACCATTA
>JAGMEZ010000420.1 GCA_023127905.1 Caldifarciminota bacterium | reverse complement strand
AAATCTCATTCCCTTTTACTTTCTTATTAGAAAGAATAACAGGATATTCAGGATTACGGAACGAAAAAAAAAAGATGGGCACGGGAATTAATCCCGTACCCACCAACGCTGTGAATAGTTACATTCCCCTGTGGTCATATGGTACTATCTTACAACCAGGATTTTCTCGGTTATAGTTTTTTCTTTACCTTCAAGGATTAGGAAGTAGATACCTGAACTAAGATTAGAAGAGTCTAAATTGTAGGTGTAGATTCCTGGTTTAACAACTCCATTCGCAATTGACTTTATTTTCCGACCACTAACATCATAAAAATTAAGTCTGATTTTCTGGCTTATCGGAATTGAATATTGTAGTCGGGAATTATGTCTGATAACAGTAGGGAACACCCTGAGACTAAATACAAGATCCTCAGGAATAGTTATAAGTGTTTGTGTTGCGTCACCTTCATAGACATCAACTTTACCCTGATATGGGATATGATTTCTTTTGGTAACGGTTACTTTCATTATACCTGGGGATGGTACAGTAAGATTTTCGAATAAGACCCTTCCATCAGAATCAGTTTTTTTAGATTTATAGACTTCAGCCTTCTTGTATAGTGTAACAAGGGCACCTTCTACGAAACCATCTTCATTCGAAACCCTAACCTTGAAATCATATGGGGTATTTGCTGGGATTTCCCTTCGGTGTTCTGCGAAAAGTCTTTTGGGAATATTTGTCCAGACTTCCATTTCTGGTGAACCAAATAGATTATTCATATATGCATGAGGCCATCCAATTGCCGACCAGCCATATATTCCAGAGTATTTTGAGTTAGCTTCGGCGATTCCGATTATATATCCATATTCATTAGTGACACTAAAGTCATAAAATAAGTGGAAAAGGAAATTTCTGTGTAGATAAAAGCTTGGTGTCCATGCTGGTCTTGTGTTTCCTATAAAAGCTGTAGCACCGATTGAAGGATAACCATTTGGTGGAGGACCGCTGTGTCTATAGAACGAAACAAAGCCCTCAGCAATGCATGGCTCTGGGAATTGACCATTGAAACCTGTCACATTTGTAATTGAGGTACTGGTATCAAACCAGGCAGGCTCACAACTAATAGAATAGAAGATATAGTATTTATTAATGTTGTACAACTCATCAAGGGAAGGGTAATGATCCCAATCCCAGCTAAGAAGTAACTGTCTGGGAGGATAATTATATGTGCTTGTTCTTAAGGCATCTCCTGAACCATGACCATAATGTGAAGCGATCCCATAGCCTATACTTAGTGTATCAATCAACCTGTGGTCACTTGGGATACAGGGAAAATCTACTAATTTATGTTGAATAAAATATTCAGGGAAGCCTACCATTTCTATTGTCTGTTCCATAAGAGTTTCGAATGGCCATCCTGATGGTTCATTTGCTTGCGAAATCCAGAGCGAATGGATCATTTCAGTTCTATTTACAGGGGTTCTTTCATAGGTTAGACGCTTTTCAACCCAGGAAAGTGCCTGGTCATAATCCCAAGCCGGAACCCGACCAATATAAATCTCTTCATAAACATCTGCAGAGTCATCGTTGGGTTCACCAATTCTGTCATCTCCATCAACTTCCCAGTTTCCACTGAAATCTTGAAAATATAGATCTCCTGGAATAATCCATACATTCGGAGGGTTTAAATTATCACTCATCCAGCAATATCTAAAAGGAACAGTGTTAAGAGGAGCATCGAGTTGAAGAATACCACCAAGAATTGCATAGCAGAGACCGTAACTGTGATAGGCGTGATATAAAAATTCCTTTATTTTTGCTGCATTATCTCCAATATGTTCATAAGAATAACCAGCATAGTTTGATTCATCCCAATGACCATCATAATTAGCATAAATCCATTCCGTAGTTTTTATAACGCAGGGCATACCCTTTTCAGTAAGCCAATCAGCTAATGACTCATATGCGTCTGCCATTGTTGATGTTGTGACAATCACTACTTCATAATAGGCTTCTGATAGTATTTGTTCATCAGACATAAGAGGTGATGCCGTATAGAAGGCATCAACTTCCCATTGGTTATACACACTACTCTTTATGCTATTTTTGTATAATTGATGAATTCTTACACCTCTTATCTGGGGGCGTTGGGACATTGGCACGGATTCAAGCTTGAAACGCCAGGTTACTGATTGCACAAGATATACCTTATTCTTTACTGGATTATAAAGCAATGGATACACTGCAACTGTTACTACTGGTATACCATCAAGTTTTCCCTGATGAATTACCTGGATGGGTACAGAATTTGGATATAGTTCATCCTTTGAATAAATTTTAGGATTTTGTGGCACCCAGGGTGGGGGTGGCGCAGACATTGGTACAGAAGGTTGGGTGGGATAAATATTATATGTCCCTGATAAAGGAATAAGATCAATTGATATGACCTCGACATTTTTTGCTCTCTTACCATTTGGAAGAATAAAGTTTAACGATTTGACCGGTAATTCTGGTACACCTGGGTCAGTTATTGCAGACATCTCTATTCCTTTTACCCTATCATAACCTTTTGCAGAGCTGAATTTGAATTGAGAAAGGTTATTTGATATGGTATATTTACCTTGAGCAGAAATAAAACTCAGGAGTACAAAAATTAATATTAAAAAATATATTTTTTTCATTTTGTCTTCCTCTTTTAGGTAAAGTTTTGAGTTAATTATATTTTTATACTTTGCATCTTCATTACAGTATTGCTTTAATGAGAGAAGATGGAGAGACTCTCATTAAAGCAATACTGCCTGCTGTAACCTCACCGCTTGGGTTTAATAATCTATAATATTTTTTATAAATCATTTAAACATCCAAAAATAAGTAATTATTTGAAGGATACCAAAAATAAAAGATAATATTTTTAATAGATCACTTCCTCCATCAATTAATTTACATTATAGGTAGTCATTAAAATATTTAGGTCAAATATTTAGTCAATTAAGTTTCACAATTTTACTGCTTGTACTACTATTATTAGTATTAAGTCTAATGAAATATATTCCGAATGGAAGTGTATCTCCGTTACGATTGATGCCTCCCCAGGTTATTGTGTGCTTTCCTGCATTTTGGTATCCACTAAAAAGTGATGTGATTTTTCTCCCTGTAATGTCGAAAATGTCAAGATATACGTAGTCCCTGGTTTTTAAAATATAACTAATTATTGCCTGATTATGCAGAATTGAAGGAGTAACTGACAAAGTCAGTTTTCCTTCATCAAACTTATTTCCAATTGATAATTGTGATCCTCTTCCTCTGGATTCTAAGACTTCGTATTGGAAAACATGTAAGTCTTTTATGGCTACGAATGGTCCTTCCAATCTCTCAATTTTAATGATGATGGTACTATCTCTATAAGATTGGACCGGTATAGTGAATTTAAAACAAATTGGATTATTTTGAGGATATTCCACTATTCCAATTGTCTTTCCGTCAACCAAGATTTTTCCTTTACAGATACAACTTGTTTTCTGAAAAAAATTTATTGAAACTTTATAAGCCATTTCTGGATTTAAATGATAAAATCGATAGATTAATCTATCATTGCCATAGTCAGCAGGGTGATCCCAACTACTAATATAGCCATTTCTCTCTATGGTGAAGGAAGAAGGTTCAGGTTCTCCAAGTTTTGCAACAAGATATGGAGTAGATTTTTGTGCAATCGGAAAGAAAACACGTTTATTAGCTACTTTGTACGGTGGTGGACTATTATTTTCAGTCCAGATGCCATATAGATTATTTCCAAATAATGTCTGCATCCTGGAAATTTGGGGATAAATTGATCGCTCATTTGTTTGTGAAAAATTACCATACTGTGAATTTTGCCGATAGAGGATTTCCCAATTTGTACCAGTAACATTCTCTGACCAGGATAAGAAGGAAATTTCAGAATTAACTGGAAAGCGGGAATCGTCTGATGTTGGTATCCTGGATATTAATCCCCATCTACCTTCTAATTTTTTTG
Source organism: Caldifarciminota bacterium (assembly GCA_023127905.1). GTDB lineage: Bacteria > Hydrothermota > E44-bin80 > E44-bin80 > E44-bin80 > JAGMEZ01. Next base: position 2,051 of record JAGMEZ010000420.1, on the reverse strand, counting down.
TGCGGCTCCAAATGTCATAGTTTGTAGAGGAGATTTCTTCAGCCCAACAAGCAAAAGCTTGATTTCCATAGGTTTCAATGAAGGGATGCTGAGAATAATTATGTGTGGTATTCGAGAGGTTATATGTTTCTTCCCAATTTGTACCATTATACTCATTATAGAAAATTTCACCATTATGTTGCCAGACACAGTGTAGATGATTATTTATGTCGGAAGTTAAACAAGGATAGTTTAATCCTCCATTTGGAGGAATGTTAATGTAATCTAAAACATGTGAACCTTCGAGAGCTGGCGGCGGTCTTCTTGTATAATAGGAATAGAGAATGTATTGAGAACCACCAAATCCAAATGCCCGATAGACAATATGAAAATGTTCGCTATAAGTCGGACGACTACATAGAGTAGGACTACAAGGGTTTGAGTACCCATTAGGAATTGACAATAAATATGGTCCATACCATTCACCTTCAGTGGTTCGGTAGGAATAGTTTAGTTCAAGTCTATTGCGGTAAACAACACCTATTGAATGGTCTTCGTATAACCAGATTGCTGGTTCTGATCCTACCCCTAAGGCAACAGGATTTGTCCAACTCGATGTACCATCGGAGGAGAAACGAAATAGAACTGAATCTCTATGTGTATAAACAAGATATAAATCATCAGAATTTGGTTTTCTTACAAAATGCCTATTACCATTGTAAGCGGTCGCTTGAACATCAAGCGTTGGGATAAACCAATCAAGAGTAGTATAAAAAACATCGCGTGGCTCATACATTACATATGTAACGTGTCGACCCCAGGAGTTTGAAGCAACTCTTGGATACCACAAACTCGAGCACTCGATAATATCAGAGGGACTTGACCATGATATTCCATAATTATCTGAAGTGATATAGGTTAACCGATTGTTTTTTACATAAGTAATATACATTCCTCTGGTATCAATTTCAATATTTGAATGTAAAATACCGTAATCGAGAATACGGTCCTGGTAATTACCTTGTCCATCATGCCAAGTAAAACCATTATCTGTTGATTTACGATAGTAAAGAGTATATGATGGTGTTGTTATATTCCAAGTAACATGTAAGTTGCTTGGACTGGAATCTTTTATTCTTGGGTAAAACGTATTTGCACCGCCGGTTGAAGAGACCAGAATTGGATCTGCCCACTGGTCGCTTTCATCTGTTTTGTGAGTATACCAAAGACCCAGAGTTGGCATGCCAGCGTGATTATTAAAAACAACATGACGTATCCCGTCACTCGAAACATCAATCCAGGGGAATCTGCATTTATATAAATTACCTGTAGGTTGCGTAACAATCTCGGGAACACTCCAGGATCCAGGTGCACCATTGTCACAAGAATGAGTGTACATCACAACGAATTGAGTAGAACTTATTGCCTTCATATAGACAAGATGCACGGTGTTAAATGGACCAATAGTAATCTGAGGACATGCACAAAGGCGTGTTGTCCAGATGTCTAATGTCTGTATAGATTCCCATGTCTCTCCACCGTCTGGTGAACGACGATATTTGACTGCAGCACCTGTTGGGGAATCTCTTTTTTGAGCATAAGCGATGTGCACGTAATTTGAGGTAACAGAAGCAGTGATGGAAGAGGGAGGTTTACAATCGGACCAATTTGAAGGCATATCAGATATTAATATGGATTTTTTCCAGGTAAAACCATCATCAGTTGAACGTCTATACCAAACAGAGTCAGCAATAATTCCTTGAGTATAACTACCATTGAAGACCATGTGAATAGTATCACCTTTCGTTGCTATTGCTGGTGAATATTCGCGGTTCATTACATGTTCAAATCTTAATGGTTCACGCCAACCTTGTGGCATTCTTGAGGCAAGAGTGAGTAATCCAGTGGAAATTATGATAATGACGCGAAATAAAGAGCTTTTATTAATTTTGCTCATTTATCCTCCCTTTTTTATTAAGGGTACTGGGAAATACTTCACCACAGAGCACACAGAGGTTATTTAGATTCAACAACTTATTAAACATTGCCTTCCATCCCCCCTCTGTGAACTC
>JAGMEZ010000042.1 GCA_023127905.1 Caldifarciminota bacterium | reverse complement strand
ATTCGGGTTGTTCGTTTTTGAACCGAACAAATCCTTGCTCAAGCAACCACCTGTTAAGATATACCTCCCTATTAATTTTTGTAAAACCATGATCTGAAAGAAGAATAAGCTTTATTGAAGAATCAAGCCAACCTTTGATTTCTTTTATTATTTCGTTATCGATAAGATTGTAGTAATCAAGAAAAGCTTGATTATATTTATGAGATTCATCAAAAAACGCATCCATCAGAAAATGCTGAAGCCTGTCCGTTCCTGTCACAACAGCAATAAAAAGATCCCACTTCTCCTTTTCCCGGAAATACTCCATTGCCTTTTTTCTTGCCTTGAGAGTATCAGAAAGGTCTTTTATCAGGAAGTCTTTATCTTGCCGTCCCTTAAGTGTATCAACATCTACTCTATAGCCTATTGATTTAAGAAAAGGAATTATTTTCTCCGGATAACTGGCTTTCTCAATACTAAGTGCAACAAACCCGGAAACTAAAACTCCATTTATTGGCTGTGCAGGATATGTACTGGGTAGATTGATCACAACTGTCCTTTTTCCTGATTCCTCGAGGTCCTTCCACAATGGTGGGCATTTCAAATCAGAAAAACCTGGAAAACGAAGTTTATATGTTTGAGGTATAAGGTCGGTAAATCCAAAAATAGAGTGTTCACCTGGATTTTTACCTGTCATAAATGTACTCCAGGCAACCGATGATATTTCGGGAATTGTCGTATCCATCTGGTAAAAATTGCCCTCTTCCATTAAAGTATTGAAGTTGGGCATTACACCATCCTGGGCAAGTTTTTTTATGAGAGAATATGGCGTTCCATCAAGCCCCAGAACTACCACTTTCCTTCCACCCCCTCGCCTACCGAACATAACTCCACCCAAGTAAAAAGTTAAAAGTTAAAAGTGACATTTCCCTCCCTTTTGAACCCTCTCCAGTTATTGAGTTATTGAGTAATTGGGTAATTTGTTGCATTAGTCCCGAAGAATATTCTTCGAATATCACGGAATAAATTTTATTGGTTTGATTGGTTTCATTAGTTGAGTAGTTTGACGTTCTACCTACTCCTTACTGCATACTGCTTACTCACTTCTATCCTTGTCAGTATTAGAGGTAGCCGAGCATTTCAAGACGTTTTTTAATCTCCTCTTCTTCCTTTTCACCGATTATTTCTTTCTCCTCCTCTGATGGTGGAACAAAATTATTATCTTCAAGCCACTTCATGACGTTAACAACCGATTCATCAAGCGATTCTTTATCCGTTTCCACAACTATCTCAGGATTCTCCGGCTCCTCGTACGGATCAGAAACACCAGTGAAATTTTCAATCTCTCCATTCAGTGCCTTTTTATACAATCCTTTAATATCTCTTTCTATAAGCGCCTCGAGTGGGCACTTTACAAAAACTTCAATAAAATTCTCTGCTTCTTCCCTTGCGGTGTCTCGCTTTTCACGGTAAGGAGAAATGAAAGAAACAATAGTTGCAACGCCATTCCTTGAAAGAAGTTTAGCAACAAACGTAACTCTTTCTATGTTCTTATCCCTGTCCTCCCTTGAAAAACCGAGATCCCTCGTAAGACTCTTCCTCACAATATCTCCATCAAGTCTTTCAACCTTCATATTTCTATGGATAAGAATTTTAGCAACCTCATCTGCAATTGCAGATTTTCCTGAGCCAGAAAGACCTGTAAACCATAATGTAAAGCCCTTATGTTCCATAAAAACTCCTATTCTACAAAAGGATTATCAAACGACGTTAAAATTTCCGAGATTTCCTTCCTCATTATCTCAAGTGGAGGAAATTTCTTCTTCGAAATCATCTCTCTAATAACTGTCCCGCTGGGTTTAACCCTATCAGCATCAGAATGTCTGCATGTTTTTACCGTTGCTACTGCCTCACATTTCTTACAATAAAAAGAATGTTCAAATTTTAATGGTTCAATACCAATATCCGGGAATTTCTCAAACATTTTTTGTGCATCAAAAGTACCATAGAACTTACCTACACCTGCATGGTCTCTTCCGATTACAATATGAGTACAACCAAAATTCTTTCTCATTATCGCATGATGAATCGCTTCTCTCGGTCCAGCATAGTGCATCCTTGTCGGTAGAATACTCATAACCACCCTATCGTTGGGATAAAAATCAGTCATCATCTTTTTGTAACTCTCAAGAATTATTCCATCTCTAAAATCACCACTCTTTTTTCTACCCATTAATGGGTTGATAAAGAGTCCATCTACCACTTCAAGCGCACATCTCTGAATGTACTCGTGAGCCCTGTGTATCGGATTCCTTGTCTGGAATGCCACGACTGTATTCCATCCCTTCTCTCGAAATAGCACCCGCGTTTCCCTTGGGTCAAGATTAAATTCCGGAAATGGCTCCCTTGAATCATCAATGAGTTCTATCCTTCCACCAAGGAAAAAATCCTTTTTCCTGAGCATCTCGATAACCCCTGGATGACTTTCATCAAGTGTTCCATAGACATTCTGTGCAATTTTTCTTTTATCAAATAAGAATTTATCCTCGACAAAAAGAAGAGCAATATTTTTATCTTCCTCATCTATCAACAAAACATGTTCACCAACTTCGATTTTATCTGCTTTTTCTTTTGTTACATCCAGAATAATTGGAATCGTCCACGCAACACCAGAGGGAAGATGCATCTCACCAACCACCGTCTCAATTTCTAATTTATTCATAAATCCCTCAATTGGGCTGAATATACCACGAGCAATATTCCGTGCATCTTTTACAAGCTCTTTATCAAGAGTAATCTTAATGTATTCATCTACTTTTTCTTCAACTTCCTTCTTTCTTTCTCCAAGAAGTATCCTTTTTATTAGTTTGTTTCCATGTGGTTTTGAAAGCATAGTTTTTCCCTCCTATTTAATACAAGTAAAAAGTTAAAAGTTAAAAGTGAAATTTAATAAACAATTTGGTTAATAACAGCATGTTTTGAATTTCGATTTACATGGGATGTAAGACGTAGGATAAATATCGTACATTCCATAATTCAATTATATGCAATTTAAATAGCCTTCGGCTTTTTAGGATAATATTAAGTTAGCTATCCTACTATCTATCAAAGACTTATATCCACCACCCAACCTAACCACTATATCTTACTAACACACTCAGGAGGTATTGATATTTCAACACCCCTCCCAAGAATATCTACATTCACAACAAACAAACACTTTTTATTATCAACCTTAACCATCTCTCCCACTGTACCGATTAATGGTCCTTTTATTATTGTAACCCTTTCTCCTCTTTTTATCTCAGTAATAACATTTATTTCATCATTCATCTTTTCTACCAATTTCTTCAGGGATTCAATAGTCTCATCAGAAATAGAGCAGGGGTTTTTTCCTTTCTTTACAATTGATGAAACACCTGTTGTAGCAAGAACTTTATTGTAGTCTTCACTGTTAAGTAAAATGTTGATAAATAGATAGCTTCGAAAAAGGGGAACATCGGAGAATCTATATGAACCAGCTATCCTTATCTTTCCTTTCCTGAGAGGAAGAAAAGTGGTTATTTCTTTCCTTAAAAGAATTTTTTTGACCTTCCTTTCAAAATGCGATCTGGTGTATACTGCATACCATTTCTTACATTCTGTATCAGTCAAATTCATAGGATAGTGTATATCACAAATAGTGTTAAATGTCAATAAGTAATGATAAATTCAATTAGATATTGAAATGGGAAACAATAATAACTGAAAGTGAGTTTTTCTTATCGGGATAAGCCTATTTTATTATCGTTATTTTGTAAATATGGGGGGAGTTATTAATATCTATCTTTATGAAGAAAATACCTGATTGTATTCTCTTATTATTTTGCCATTTGATAGTATGGATTCCTTTAGAAAATCTCTTTTCTACGACATGATGCACTAATCTTCCTGAAATATCAAAGATATTTATTTTCACATCTGAGCCTTTCTGTATCATAAGTATAATATCGAGCTGATTTCGTGAAATGGATGGATAAACCAATACTTTTTCGTTAGATTCTGAAGTTAATCCTTCATCACTAACACCGGGTGGGTCAAAACTGCCTGTTAAAACTATAGGTTTGTAACAGGGATTACCCCATCGATCCATTATTGTAAATGTATCCGGATATATAGTATCACCAACGGCAACCGTTGGCTGACCATTAATTGAATAACCCCAGTAAATTTTAAGTTTAAGAGGAGTTAACCATTGCGTGGTAACAAATCCATCTTCATCAAGCCAGCTATGCCCCCCGCTCAATCTCAAAACAGTATTTATCGTAGATGGTTCAATAGAGGGCATATTTGTTGAATCATCAAAAACAATAGTAACCGAATCATCACCATCAATTCCAGGCTGATGGTTGCTACCGTCAGTAGCATATGCAGTATCAGGGCAGGGAGGAAATGTATCTAAAGTATAGGTTATCTCAATCTCCTTCAGTTCTGGTGAATAATCAATTGAATTAGATTTTAGTTCGGTCCTATATTGGATATATCTATCTCCATCGTTAACTGAGATTAAATCCGATATGTCATAACCATTCGTAGCAAAAGGACATAGATTCCAGGGAAGCGCGTTTGTCATAGAACTGTCACTATCTGTTCTCACGTTAATATCGAGATTTTGACCATTCAGATTCTCCTGCCAGGTCATTAAGCCAAATTCAGAACTTCCGTTTCCTGTCCCAACGTCATAAACTGAAGAAACAAGGTAACCTGAATCCACATAAGCAGACTTAAATATCTCACCCTCGTTCTCAGTCCCAACAAGAAGAAAACCCTTCTCTGTCTGAAGGAAGGATGTTGGTTTATTTGTAAAAGTTGCCCCGAGGACAGAAGTTGTATCCCAGGTGTCCCCCATGTTTGTTGAACGGAATACTTTTACAGCAAAATTTACACCTTTACTCACATAAACTGCAGCATACACAGTTCCATCCCTATCAACCTCTAATCCATTAAC
>JAGMEZ010000419.1 GCA_023127905.1 Caldifarciminota bacterium | reverse complement strand
CACACCCCAGTATAGCCTTTGTTTGCCAACTGTAATGCGTAAATTTTCCGAACCCAGCCAAAGTGCAAGCCTTGAGATCTCTACATTGTTTTTCGCATAGCTAAAATAGATAGTATCATATGGAATAGTCAGAGTGAATGCTAATTGTGCACCATAATCAAACTCATCTGTTTTGAATTCCACCCATCCGTCATTGGTTCCAAAGGTGTGCACTGAATCACTCCATGCCAGATATGGACGGGTTTCAATATAGCCCGAAATATCGAGCTTTCCTACAATCATTAGCATAATAACAAAACTCAAGGGGTCAAGTCTCAACATTTGACATATACTCCTGCAGATTCTGAATTCTACTGTACATATTTATTTAATATAGAATGATTCTTGCTGAATGTCAAGTAATGTTTCTCTTCCCTATTCACTACCGAATCAAAATCGAAGGATTTACTTATCCACTTAGTCGAATAAGTGAATATCTCAAAAAAGTAGCTTATCCCCCTTTACTCACCCAAAACCAAAAGTTTACAAGTTTACAGCCTCCGTCCCTCAGACGTCCCCTGTTGAGTAGACGCTTCGCTGTAAACTAATGCCCTTGGCTGTAATAACCGAGATTGCTTCCATTGCGAAAACGAAGGACTACTCGCAATGACCCCGTAAGAAACACCGCAAAAAACAAAGGATAGGATACTTGATGGATTTGACAGGAGGTTATGATCGGGAAGCCTTGCTGAATCTGACCTGATTACGACCATGTTTCTTGGCTCGGTATAGTGCATTGTCAGCAGCCTTCATGACTTTGTGCAGACTCTGAGTAGTGTTCTGGCGGTGGGAAACTCCAACTGATATGGTGACTCTAATCGCTTTTTTCCCTGAACAAATAACGGAAGTCTTGACTGATTTACGAACTTTTTCCATATTTATCCTAACTTTTGCGCTGTTTTTTTGAGGGAAAAAGACTACGAACTCATCTCCACCGTAGCGGCAAACGATGCCCCCGGGCACCAGTTCGGTTGTCAGGATTCGAGCCACATGGAATAGCACGTCATCCCCGATCTTGTGACCATAGATGTCATTGACCTTTTTGAAGTGGTCAATGTCAACAATGGCAACTCCAAAAGGTGGGGAGGTTTTTACCTGGGCTTGCTCGGCAAGAACCTTTTCGCAATAACTGCGGTTGTAAATCCGGAGTAGTGGATCATAGGATGCCCTATGTTCTATTCGGGTTATCCAGTGGACAAAGATACCGACGGCAAGAAACAAAGGGGCTACAGCAAAAATATAGGAATCGAAAATTAAGGGATTCGAACTTAGTGCTCCCAGATACCATCCACCACTAAAAAGCAGCATCGTTCCTCCCAACACACCTCCCAGATGAAACTGAAGTTTCAGCACGTAAACTGAAAATAGCAATATCAAGAGCGTTACTGCACCGGGTATCAGTATAGGCAATTGGAAAGTGTGAAAGTGCCGTAAGGAGTAAAGAGACACAAACGGCACAGTGGTGGTCCGAAATACGTAAATAAAGTATACTTCAATCAGGAGTGAAACAGCGGTTATTAATTTGGTATGACGATACTTCAAAAAAGTTGGCAGCACAGTACTTATAAAAATTGCAGCAATCATAAATAGATACAAACCCGGGATAAAATACGAGGGTACCGGTAATGAGAAAAAACCAGAAGGTCCCAGAATAAAGAAAGCGAGGGCTACTACCCCGGTAAGATACCCAGCGAGAAACACTTTCAGATTGTGAACTCGTGGATAGGATAGGTATCCCATCATTGGAACTACTACTCCTGCTGTAATGCCGATATAGGAAAA
>JAGMEZ010000418.1 GCA_023127905.1 Caldifarciminota bacterium | reverse complement strand
AAGAATTGAGTCTTTTTGATCTTTTTCAACTGCTTTCCTTTAGTCAAAAAACAGGTACTCTAAGTGTAGATACTGATGAGGGGGAGATAAAAATATTCTTCAAGAAGGGTCAAATAAACTCTGTCAAGAAAGGCGATTTTATTAGGGAAAAAAAACAAGCACAGGGTTTAATATTTTCTATACTTGATGCTAATAAGGGACACTTTTCATTCAACGACAAGGTAGTTCCAGATAATCTTATCGATAACTATAGCCTAAAGGTTGACAACCTTATCCTCGAAGCCTCAAGAAGAATTGATGAGATAGCAAAGATAAAGCAGAACCTTCCTTCAAAAGAGACTGTACTCATGCTTTCACCAAAAGCTTCTAATGCTGATAGCCTGGATTTAACCACAGAAGACTGGGAAATAATATCTTATGTTGATGGAGCTCGAAATATTGGAGATATAATAGAGATAATTGGGAACGAATATGATACGAAAAAACATATTTATGGATTAATGAAGGCAGGATTACTGACAACGGTTAAAGAAGTATTTGATGGAGAGATAGAAGAAGTTATTGAGGGACCAAAACAGATTCTTTTGGATATTGCGAATGAATTTTATTTAAATGGTGATTTTAATGCCTCAGTATCTCTATTTCAGAAAATTATTTCTTTATACCCCGAAGAAAAAGAGGCACTCTATAATCTTGCGCTCTCGATGATAAGAAATGGTGAGTTTGCTAAGGCAAAAAAAATTGCAGGCAAACTTCTCCTTGAACCTGGAGAGCTTTCTCAGGAAGATATTGGAAAACTTGATAGTATTTTAAACTCTATTATAAAATTTCTTGAATAATGAATAAAGAAAAAGATAAATTAGAGAAAGCCCCAAATTCTTTGATATTTATTTCTCTTGCTTCGATGTATCTTGATAACGGAATGGTAGACGAAGCTATTGATTTATGTAATGCTGGTCTTGAGATAGAACCTCAGAATGAAGAGGCTCATCTTATCCTGGCACGAGCAGAACTTGAGAAAGGCTTTAAGGATCGTGCCAAAAAAAGACTGATAAAAATCCTCGAGAGAAATCCTGAAAATTCTTCAGTGAAGGAATTGATAGATCAAATTGAGATACCGGTTCCTGAAGAAGTGACGGAAGAAGTTGAGAAAGGAGTGAGTGAAGAGGCTAAAGCAGTGGGAGTAGAGGAAGAGAAGGAAACCGTACATGATGTAACTGAAGAAAGAGAAATAGAAGGGGAGAGAACGAAAGATTTGATGTTTGAAATAATGGAAAAGAGCGAAAGTGTGCATGAGATAATATCAGAAGAAGAGGTTTCTTTCCGGGATATTGAAGATGGAAAGGAAATGGTTACAACAGAGGAGAAGAGGGGAGTGGAGTCAGTTGAGTACGATGAAACAGAGTCATTATTTTTTGAAAAAATTAAAAATATTATTGAGATTGAGGGAATTATAAACTGCTTCTTTAGATTACGTAACGGTAGAATTATTAAGAATCCCCAGTTAGTAGGGAATATTGATGATTTGATGCCATTTCTTGATTCCCTGCTTGGTTCAGTAAAATCTGCAGGGGATCAATTGAAAATTGGGAAGGTTGAGATAATCATAGTTGAGATTGAAAAGGGTTTTTTCTATATTTTTGAAGGTGAAAATTATGATTGTTTTTTAATCTCGAGGGATGATTCAAATTTTGGCCTTCTAAGGGTACTCCTTCCTAAAATATTAAAAGAAGTTTCTTAAAAAGTCGAATAAGGAGCGAATCTTGTTCATAAACGAAAATGTTGAAAAAGTTCTTGACGAAGTTTTGAGAATCAATAATGTGCTTTCTATTACAATTTCGAGTTATGAGGGGCTAATTGTTTTTGAAAAAGGAATAGAAGCCGTGAACAGGAAAAAACTGGGTGTGGAGATAGCAAAGGTAGCGAAGTCCGTAAAAAGCAATCTTCCTAACCAGATTGAAAAGGGCATTATCTTATGTATATATTATGAAAAGTATGAAGTCCTTATAGGTTTTTTTGAGAACTTTATCGTCTCTACTCTGTGCAAACGAAACGTGAATATGGGTTTTCTAAAGATTAAGATGCGTAAAATAATCCCCAAAATAAAGACTTATCTGTAGATACTTTATTTATTAAAAATACAAATTATTGGAGAAAGAGTATAGAAAGGGATGTGTGGAGGAATGAGATTAAAAATATAAGTAGGAGCAAAAATGCCTTTGGG
>JAGMEZ010000417.1 GCA_023127905.1 Caldifarciminota bacterium | reverse complement strand
GGATCATTAATTCATATAGAGAGAACTATAACGACTGATGAGTTTGAACGATATATTAAGAAAATAGAATGGTGAACTAAATCTTATTTCTTAGCCTGACCCCCTTCATGATTCTTCATGATTTGACCCCCTTCATGACCCCCTTCACCCTTTAATAAAAAAGTTGACTTTTTTATCATAGACACCCTTCATGTGCCCCTTTTTAAAAAGTTTACATCCATCGTCCCTGATAACTGATAAGAAGCAGAGTTTACATATTTTTTTGAAGAATTCTCTTGACATTAATGTGTAAATGTTCTAATGTTGTTCAATCAGTTACACTGAAAAGAAGGAGAAAAAAACGAAAGATAGAACTTTTATTTTTTCAATCATTTTAGTTATTTTTCTGAATAATTACGAAACGTTTATTTAACAAAAAGGAGGAAGGATGCTTAAAAGAAGAAGCATATTTGGAGGTATAGTTGCAGTGATTTGTTTGGCTTCTATGGTTGTAGTACAGGGATTTGAATGGGAATATACTGAAGAAGAGGCGAAACTTTATAAGATGGATATTCATCAAATAACACCCGATTCAGGTATAACAACGGGACATATCATTGCATATGGGCATTATATAAAACCTCCTTATAAGATTGAAGTGAAGGATACGATTGTTTATGTAAATGGTGTTCAGATACATCCAACTCTTCTATCACCGGGAGAGAAGAAAAAGCGTGAGGAAGAAAAAAAGGCAACTATAGAGCGTAAAAAGAAGAAAGCAGAGGTAAGAAAAAGGATAGAGAGCGACCCCGAGTTAATGCAACTCATACAGAAGGCAAAAGAAGCATATAGAAAAGTAACTAAAAAGGAGAGAAAAAAGAGGGGGGAAGGTTTTAATGCAGCGGCAGAGGTATTTAGATCTTCCTCCAGGGTGGATGATGTGAATATTGGAGGGAATGCAATTGTGGTATACTTTAATGGGCTGCGTCCTTCATATTTAATAACTGAAGTAGATTTTGACCCATCATTGAGGAAAACCCCTGAAGAGATAGCAAGAATAGTAAAACAGGAAGAGGAGATTCGGAGGAAGACATGGGAGGACTTTTATAAGCAGGCTGAAGAGGAGGGCTATCCTCCAAATAAGTATGGATTGAAGCTAAGAGCTGCAGATGGAGAAGCTCAATTTCTCAGGAAATTATTAAATAGTGGCAATGGGAAAGTATATGAACCCACTCATTTAGCAACTATTAGAGAAAATAATGCAATTTTTATCGTTAGGGTTTTGAGAGACCCTTTTCTTTCACCGCAGGAGAAGACATATATATTGAAGTCTAAGTGGTATATGCATAACTTCATTCCTTCCGAGTGGCCTACGATAAAAGAGATAGGGAAGTCATGGAAGAACGGGAAAGAACATCTAAAAGAAGCTGAGGAATCAATAAAGAGGGGAAAAGAAAAGGCAAAGGAATTTATAGAAAAACTTGAGAGGGTAAGGAGGGAATTGAACAATGAAAAATAAAGGGATTTTTTTTCTTTTTTTACTTACGTGCTTTTCTCTTTACGGGGCAGAGCCTCCGAAGATACCAGATGACCCCAGTGGAGTAATTTGGTGCCCTCTGGCTGGAAGTTTTTGGGATGATGCGGATTTGATAACATACATTGTGACAGGAGTACAAGGATATAAAGCTCCTTTAGAGGATCATGAATATAAAACTGATCGCAACTTAAACAATAATTCTTTACTTAATTTTATGGAAATGTTTAGAGACGAAGATTGGAACCCAAGGGACTATATAGAATTACATACTCACGGTGGAGATAATGTAAAACCAGAGTGGTTAGCAGCTGAGTTTTATTCCTCAAAAGATACCGCTATTGAAAGAGTTCGGATTTTTAAACTATGGTATCCAGAGCATGAAAATAATATAGAATGGAGAATAGTAATAAATGCTACACAAAGCGAAACTCTTTATACTGTTTCTGTGAATGCCATTTTTCTTACTGACAGGTTGCCAACTTTGAATAATTCGATAGCATATGTGGGAGCTTGTTATTCTTCGAAAGTAGGTCCAACAGGTTCTTCTCTTGTTCAGAGTTTTTTGAATAAAGGAGCGATGACCTCTTTTGGGTGGGATTATCTTACAACTACTACAGAAAATACTATTGGTGGTTTTTGTATCTTTAAACATATGTGTGGATGGATAGTGGGTGGAGATTATGAAAAAAGAAATAAAACTGCTCTGGAAGCAATGAACGATTACAAGAGTTATTATAACCACCCCAATAAAGATCACATCGGTGTTTTTGGAAATTTTTCAACTAAATTCTACAACTCTCCCCGCATTGTGGGGATGGAGGTTTATCAAGGGTTCTGGCTAATTTACCGTTATGGCTTTTACGATGGGGGTGTCTTTCCTGAATACCCTTATCAGTGGGATTATCCTGGGGATTTGAGTGGTTGCCCGAGGAATTCAGCAAGTATTGGCAATCAGCCGATACATATTAAGATTCTATTTTCATCACTGATGGATCAGGGAAATATACAGGTAGAGATTGTAGAAGAGAGTGGTAATTTTACCATACCTGTAAATGGGTGGTATTTCAGTGGTCATATTTTCGATTATGATGTATGGGAAGGTGCCTGTGATTTCTCTGAATGGAGTGGAGGTGCAAATGCTGTCGTGCGAGTTGATGCAGAAGATGCGTTTGAAGGTGATATAAACGCAAGATTGGATACCGATGGAGATGGGAATTCTGATGAAAAGGATACAAATCACAAATTTTGGGTGGGATTACCCCCTCAGGTAACAGAAACCGACCCAGCAGATGGAACAAGTAATGTGGATGTTTATACACCTAATACTATTTCCTTTAATAAAGAGATGGATCAGACTACTGTAAACAGTGGGACGGTTTTCTTTAGTCCTCCACTTCATGGTGGTTTTAGTACACAGTGGAGTGGTGATGGGAAAACAGTAACTTTGACATTTACGAATCCACAGGAAGACTTAGAATTGTATGAAGATTACAATATCATAGTGACTGATAGTGTTACGGATATTGATGGAACTCAACTGGATGGGGACAGGGATGGAGAGCCTGGAGGGAATTATGAGTTTTGGTTTAAGACAAGACTGCCGAAGGTTATATTAGACCCAAAGGTTTTTGCAAGGTCAATCAAAGAAGGGGGTGGAGGTGCTTTCTCTATTAGAATTACAAATTTGGAAGAGAGAGGTGTTAATGTAAGTTTGATAGACGATATTTTCAATCCTGGCGGATGGATAACTTCATCGGCATCAGGAAGTTACACTCTCAATGCCAATCAGGTTAAACCATTGAGTTATTCTGTTTATAATGGAGGTGCGGAAGATATTTTGTATCACCATTTTTCTCTTACTTACAGCGAGCAAAATTTAGATAACGCTGAGCATGCTTATTTTCCCTTGGAGGAGAAGCCGCCTGACCATCCCGATGAGGGACCTGTTGTAAATCCTCAATACCCAACGCCATGGTATCTTGATACTGAATCTCAGGTAGGTATATTGCTGAATGGTTATTTTGCAGGTGTTGGACATTTGTTAGGAAGATATAAGATTAATACATGTGCAGTAAAGAAGGAGAACCTGAAGGTTTTAGGTGAACCGAACCGCTCTTTGTATAATTTATCCGTGCTTATTATACCAACAGGTGGGTTAATGGGAATGGAGTATGTGACAAATTTCATACAGGGGTTAGAAGATTTTATCAATCAAGGAGGAACCGTTGTTTGTTTAACACAACAATATGGATATGATTGGAGCATTCTTTCTGATGCTCCATCTGGCTATGGTTGGCGTGAAGACCAGTCCTGCTGGAAAGGAGCAGGATATTTCAGTGATTGGGATGTGATTTTGTCGGGTCAGAATAGTGCGATTATTAACACCCATATTGATGGGTTTTTTATAGATTTACCACAAAATTCGAAAGTTATAATGAAACGAAGAGTTTCGGGTATGCCTGAGTTATTTTACTACGATTTTGGATTGGGTAAGGTGTTGGTTTGTGGACTTTATACTGATTGGGGTTATGGACAGGCACAGTGGTCCCAGGAAGAGGCAAATTTAATACGCGATATTGTCACCTGGTCAATTGACACAGAAAGGCCCATTCAAGAATATTATGGTGGTGATGCACTTTCGCTTGATATTCCTGTGTATTATTATCCAGGCGAAGATACAATGCCAGCAAACAAGGTAAGAATTAAAATACAAAATCCAAACAGAGATAGTATTTATTCAACTGAATTTTCACTGTCCCCTGTCCTTTATCCTGGAAACTCAACCATTGTTAATCTTACAGATTATAATACACCTTTTATTTTAGGTATATATCCTGTTAATTACAGTCTTTATAATGATACGCAATTATTACAAGAAGAAATAATTGGTGAGCGGTTTGCTGTAAAGATCGATATACCGGTAGGTGAATATATGCTCGGTGACCTTGCGATTTGGGCAACCGCAGAATCTGAGGGAATTCCATACGGCAGCAATGCAATTTTCACCGTTTTCCTGAGGAACTCAACATCGACACCTTTTGCAGGGAAGATAATGATTGGTGTCCATGAGCAGGGTGGGGTATGGTGGCAGATTGTTGATAGTTTGATAAATACTGAGATATCACCAGATACATTTATAACTGTAAGTTACACAAGACCGCTCTATAAATCAACATCTACTTATTTCGGTTTGTATGACTTAAACACAAATTATTATAGTAAGGGTTTGACCAATGCTATCGTACGTTGTCAAAAAGGTATTTGGATCGTGCCATCAGATTGCAATGTAACAGTCACAACTGATAAGGATAAGTATTTTAAGAGTGAAAATGTTATATATAACATAGAAGCAACAAGCAATGTTACTGATACTTGTGCAATAATAATGCAAATCGTTGATATCAATAACAATTCCATGGATTCAATTAGTCTTGGTTGCTATCTCGATTCTACTCATGCATTCACATATACCGATAGTATTAGAACTGATACATCTTGGAATGATGGTCGTTATACTCTCAAAGCAACAGCATACCATAAAGAGCATCCCATTGGTTTTAACAGGAGTTATTTTTATATTAAGTCTGGTCTCATAAACCTTTCCTTTATTCCAGATACGGCTATCTCCGGACAGGATACCATGAGATATGTTGTTACAATAGAGCCTGAAACGCTCACGATCTATAATTCTAAATTTAATTATACCTTAAAAAGTCCAAAAGCAACCTATACTGAGTTATTTACTCTGGATTCATTGAGAAACGACGATACAATAACCATACCTGTAACACTTCCGGAAGACTCTTTACGATTTGGAAGGTATACTTACAAATATACACTGTACTCTATTGATACAATCGTCGGAAGTTATAGATTTAACCATAATGTTTATCTCGACATTCAAAACGATCAGTACTGTCACTATTGGGGCGATACTCTTAAATTCTCTATTGCATTGAAAAATACCGGACAATGTTCTTTATCTGTTTTAATGGAAGTTGAAGTTGAGAAACCTCAAGGTAATTATTGTGATTCAGTTGAAATAAATTTAGTATTGAACACAGACACAACTTTTCATTTTAAGACTTTGGTAGATCCAGGAACTCCTGCCGGGAATTATAAATTATCATCTCGTATTCATTCCGGAAATAGTATGAAAAAAGTAGATACCTATTATAAAGTTCTTGTAAGACCACCAGATATTATGATTGCTACTGATACCACTAATTATAGCATTGGCGATACTGTAACTGTTATTCTCTATAACGCTGGTCACTTAGAAGGCGATGTAAGGTTGACCGAAGTTAGTTTGCAAGACATACATTATAATTCTTTCCCATTTGATACAGCAAGATATTTGATTCCTGGAGGGGATTTCGCATTCTACATGTTCACTGTCCCGGAAGTGATGAGCGGACCATACTACCTGAATATTACAGGAAACGTAGAGAATTACAACATCCCGATAAACGAGCGTGAATACCTCTGGTTTAATGGAATCGAAGCGGATATCTCCCTGCGGACTTCCAAAGACATCTATAGACCTGCCGATGAGGTGAAACCACAGGCAAATTGTGTAAATGGTAATTATCAATTTAATGGTGATATGAACCTTTCGATTACCCCTGCTGGATTATATCCAGGAGACACAACATTTATTCCTGGCGATGAAGATATGTGGCAGATTAATAATTGGACGTCACCTGGCTGTACCCTATCTAATAATAAACTAACTTTAAT
>JAGMEZ010000416.1 GCA_023127905.1 Caldifarciminota bacterium | reverse complement strand
ATTTTCTTCGCTCCGCTCTCTTTTATCATTTTTTTATTGAGTTTTGCAAGTTTAACAAAATTATCTTCATCACCATTATAAAGAAGGTCTTTTCCGCAACAAACCTCATCATTTCGTACAATCGGTTTTATTCCAATCTTATTTAGTATTTTAATTGTATTTCGTGCAGTATCAAGCGGATGAATATCAAGATGTTGGAATATTACCTCGAAGTAGGGGAGACATCCCGTGAAAAAAAGATACTGACTTTTCTTTGAAATCTTCAATTCTTTGTTAATCCAATCTGTCCTATTTTGAGATTGTCCCTGTACCATAATTTCCATTGTTTTTTGAAGAATTCGATTGTGTGAATAGTTAAGATTATTAGTATATTTCCTTACCTCTTTCCTTGCAAGCCTTATAAATTCAAGGTAATCGACATCTGAAGGACATCTTGCAGAACAAAGACCACAGGTAAGGCATGACCATATATTATCATCATTTTTTATCTCGTTGAAGTATCCGAGAAGTAATTTTTCAACACTGAGTCTTGGTGAATACTGCAGGTTTACCCTTGATACAGGACAGCTTCCTGTACATTCACCACAATCTATACAGAGCGATGCATTTGTCTTTTTTATAATTTCTTCTATATTACTTTTTCCCATTTTTTTAACATTTAGCCATGTTTCTTTTTCATTAAATTTTTAATCTCTTCTGTAAACTCTTTTGCCACAGCAGCGAACTTCGCTCCTTCTGCAGCGGAAATAAGCTCAAAACGTAATCTTCTTTCATCCATTCCGAGCAGATGCATCAGTTTTTTTGTACTTTCAATCATCTTCTCAGCCTTTTTACTACCGCTTATGTAATGGCAATCCTCAAAATGGCAACCGCTTACAATAACTCCGTCAGCTCCATTCGTAAGTGCATCAAGAATGAATGTTGGTATAATTCTGCCAGAACACATAACCCTGATGATTCGAGAGGTCGGGGGATACTGCATTCTACTCACACCAGCAAGATCAGCCCCAGCGTAAGAACACCAGTTACAAGCAAAGGTAATAATTCTTGGTTCAATATCTTTCTTTGTTTTTGTTACTTTTTTCCTTTTTGCCTTAGCCACAGTAACCTCGTTTAGTTCGTTTAAAGCGTTTATATCGTTATTATTATTTATTCAGTTAGTTTGTCATTGCGAATACACTTTCATATTCTCTTATGAAGCAATCTTATCTGTTAACCAATGAAACAATATACTCATCTTCCATTTTATTTCAACCAATTAAACCAATAAAACTAATTCAACAATTTGTTCGGTTTTCACTTTTAACTTGACTAACTTTTATATCTTCACAACTGCTGCCTTTATCATAGATTCTATCTGCTCTGTAGTAAAGTGGTATGCAGAGATAGCGCCTGTCGGGCAGACAACGTTACAGGCACCGCATCCTTTACATACAACAGCGTTTACCCGCGCAACTTTAGTTTTTAAAGGACTCCAACCTTCAACTCCTGTAACCTCTTTCTCTACGAGTTCAACAGCATTATATTCGCAAGCTTCTACACACTCTCCACACGCCCGGCAGAGTTCCTCGTTGACATGCGCAATGGCACCACCTGCTTCAATATAGTCTTTGGAAATTATAGTACATGCTCGTGATGCAGCGGCAGAAGCTTGGGCAATACTCTCATCAATAAACTTTGGTGAATGGCATATACCACAAAGAAATACACCATCAGATGCAAAATCAACAGGTCGAAGTTTCATGTGCGCTTCGAGGAAGAAACCATCTTCATTGAGAGGAACCTTAAGCATCTTCGCAAGTTCTTCGTTTCCCTCATTTGGTATGATACCTGTACTAAGCACGAGAAGGTCACAGGGGATTAATAGTTTCCTTTTTAGTATTGGATCTTGAATAGAAACAGAGAGTTCTCCTTTTCTATTATCTACCTCTGGTGGTGCATTTTCTTCGTATCGAATAAATATAACTCCTTTCTCACGTGCCATCTGGTAATAATCTTCCATTAAACCATATGTCCTGATATCACGATAGAGTATATAAACATCCTTTTTCGGGAATTTTTCTTTAAATTTAAGAGCATTCTTTACAGCAGCTGCACAGCATACGCGGCTGCACCAGGGGTGTTCTTCATTCCTCGAACCAACACACTGAATCATAACAACGGAAGACAGATTATAGATGTCAGATGACAGATTGTCTGTTTTTTGTTGCATATTCTCTGACTTCTGACTTCTAACTTCTGACTTCTGGTATCCAGCTTCAGCTAGCCTCTTTTCAAACTCCCTTTGTGTGACCACTCTCTTATCTTCTCCATACAGAAATTCTTTTGGTTCGTATTCCTTTGCCCCTGTTGCAACAACAACGACACCGTGCTTTACCTGTTTTTCTCCATCAGGAGTATCCACTACTATTTCAAAATTACCAACATATCCCTTTATCTCTTTAATTTTTGAAGACAGAAGAGGAGTAACATTTTTATTATTCTTTACCTCATCAACCATTTCTGAGAGTTTCTTCTTAACATCTAATCCACCAAGAAGATTATGTATTTTTTTTGCCTGACCACCAAGCTCTGAATCTTTTTCTATAAGTGTAACAGGGAAACCACTATTTGCAAGAGAAAGCGCAGAACTCATTCCTGAGATTCCACCACCAATAACGAGTGCTGATTTTATTATATCTACTTTTATCTCCTCAAGGGGTTCGAGTCGAGAACTCTTTTCAACAGCCATTCTCACAAGATCTTTTGCTTTCTCAGTTGCTCTCTCTTTTTCATTCATATGAACCCATGAGCATTGGTCACGTATATTTGCCATCTCAAATAGGTACTTATTTAGCCCAGCTTCACGTATAGTATCTTTGAATAATGGTTCATGTGTTCTTGGTGTACAGGATGCAACAATAATGCGATTAAGATTATGCTCCTTTATTGCCTCTTTAATCTTTTCCTGTGTATCTGCCGAACATGTATAGAGATTTTCTTCAGCGTAAATAACATCCGGAAGAGTTTTCGCATATTCAACGACCTCCGGTACAGCTACATATCCACCTATGTTTATGCCACAGTGACATATAAATATTCCAATTCGTGGTTCTAAACCATGAACGTCTATCTCCGGAACGTATTCTTTTTCCTTTGTCTCTGTCCAACGGGCATCCTTCAGGATTGAAGCCACTTGGGATGCAATACCACTTGATTGTGCGACGGTCTCCGGGATATCTTTCGGACCGGAAAAAGCCCCACCTACGAAAATTCCCTCTCTGGTTGATAAAACTGGATCAAATTCCTCTGTTTTTGCAAAATTGTACTTATCAAGCTCTATTTTAAATATTTCTTTTAATTTGGCATTTGACTTTGGTGCTTCAAGACCAACTGAGAGAACAACCATATGAAATTTCTCTGTTTCAAGCTTTCCATTGCTGTCTTCATATGTAAGATAGAGGGATTTAGTCTCAGGTTCTTCGCTGATATTACTAACTCTGGTTCGCAAAAACCTAACTCCTACTTCTTTCTCCGCACGCTCAATGTATTTATCAAAATCCTTTCCATATGAACGCATATCCATATAGAAGATAGTCGGTTTTACATTAGGTGCATGTTCCTTTGTAATTACTGCCTCTTTCGTAGCATACATACAGCATACACTTGAGCAGTATCCATGATTTATTTTAGGTGCTCTTGAACCAATACACTGTATCCATGCAACTTTCTCTGGTTCTTTGCTATCAGAAGGTCGCAAAATATGTCCCTGTGTTGGTCCTGATGCAGACATAATTCTTTCAAATTCAATGCTCGTAACAACATTTTTGAATTTCTTATAGCCGAATTCAGATAGTTCTTCAGGAACATATTCATCATAACCTGGAGTAAGGACGACTGCTCCTACATTTAGATCGACCACTTCTGCAACCATATCATGAATAATTGCATCCGGTTCACAGGCTTCAACACACTGCATACACTCAGAACATCCACCGCAGTTAAGACAGCGTTTTGCTTCCTCTACTACTACATTTTGGTCATATCCTTTTTCAATTTCATTAAAATCTTTTATTCTTTGACTTGGCTTACGTTTCTTTAAGTAATTTCTCTTATTTACTTCAATTATACCTTCTGGTAGTTCTGCTTTTTCAAATTGTTTCTCTCGCTCAGAAGAAAGATCCTTTCCGTGAATATACCGGTCTATTGAAATCGCCGCTTCATGTCCCTGACAGACAGCTTCAACTACTGAAGCAGGACCCATCCCAACATCTCCACCTGAAAATATACCTTTTATGTTTGTCTGAAGTGTAACAGAATCTACCATAATTGTCTTCCAGGGGGTTTTATCAATGGATTCAAAACCCTCAAAATCTGGTTCCTGTCCGATTGCAAGAATTACAATATCACCATCAATTCTTTCTAATTTGGATTTATCAAATTTAGGGCTGAATTTTCTCTCATCACCTTCATAAACAGATGTACATTTAATTAACTCAAGTGCTGTAACTTTTCCATTTTTTGACAGTATCTTATTCGGACCCCAGTATCCATGGATATTCACACCCTCTTCTTCAGCCTCAACGATTTCCCATTCATGGGCAGGCATTTTGTCTTTAGAACTGAGGTCTCTCGTTTCAAGACAAACTAAATCTACATTTTTTGCTCCAAGACGTAATGAAGAGCGTGCGCAATCAATGGCAACATTCCCTCCACCAATGACTATTACACGCTTTTTAGTAACTTTTCCTTTTCCTTTTTTTGCGTCCTTGAGGAATGGGATACCGTACAGAACACCTTCCTTTTCTATGCCTTCTATTTTTAATTTCCTTGCATTCTGAGCACCGATTGCAACAAAAACTGCTTTACTATTCTTTTGTAAATCTTTAAGTTTGATGTCCTTTCCAATGGTTACGCCTGTTTTTAGTTCTATTCCATGAGCAAGAACCCAATCTATATCCATCTGAGCACTCTTTTCTGGAAGCCTGTATGAAGGAATAATGCTGAGAAGCATACCACCTGCCCGCTTAGAACTCTCATATATTGTAACAGGGTATCCCATTAAACGTAGATCGAGTGCTGCTGTTAAACCTGCAGGTCCAGCTCCTACAATAGCAATTTTTTCTTTTTTTGTTATTGTAACTTTTTCTGGCTTTTTGTCCTTATGAGAAACTTCCCAATCAGCAAGAAATCGTTTTATTGGATGGATCGCGACCGATTCATCAACTTCATTTCTGTTACATTCCTGTTCGCAGGGGTGATGGCATACCCTACCACATACTGAAGGAAAGGGTAGTTTTTCTCGAATAAGATCAAGTGCCTCTTTAAATTTCCCCTGTGAGGTAAGTGCTACGTATCCCTGGACCGCAATACCGGCAGGACAGGCAATTGTACAGGGTGAAGTACCCCTTTTATCTATTCCAAATGCGGAAGGTACAGCCTGTTCAAATGGTCTATAAATTGC
>JAGMEZ010000415.1 GCA_023127905.1 Caldifarciminota bacterium | reverse complement strand
TCTCTGTTTTGTTCTCATTTCTAACTCCCTCCTTTCTTTTTGGTTAAAAGGTTATTTGTAGGAATAAAAATTTCATACTACTTATCAATAGTATCTTGATTCCATAATAATGTATTATAATGCTATTCAAAAGTCAAGACAAATCTGCAGAATAATCGATAAAAAATCACACGTAATCCTTCTTTAACATAATAGTGATCAGCCACTCAATAAAAAGAATCCTTTTCACCATGGTATATCTCCTTTACTTAAATGTTTCTCACAATCTCAAACTACCACGGGCAATCAACTTAGTCAAGCAAAAAGTGAATCAATAAAAGTTGGCTGTCTATACTCTATGGTCAAAACTCTGTGCACTCTGCGAGCTCTACTCATAAATTTATTCTTACTTGTATTATTGAAAAAGTTGACAATAATATTTAAAAATGGTTGACAATTAGTTGACAATATGTTATATTAATTTTATGAATCAGAAAGATAAAATATTGAAACTCTTAAAAAGAAAAAAATCTGTTTCTGGACGTGAACTTTCCGAATTTCTCTCTATTTCAAGACAGGCATTAAATAAACACCTTAAAGTATTGATACAGAAAGGACTGGTAGTTAAAGATGGAAAAACACGGGGTGCAGCATATTCTCTTGCAGGAAAGATTAAGCCAGCGAAGAGATTCAGAAAGAAATATGTTTTAAAGGGTTTAGAAGAACATAAAGCTTTTAATGAAGTAGCTCTACATCACAATTTTCGAAAAAATCTCAGTGATAATGTCTTCCATATAGTCAACTATGTGTTCTCAGAAATTCTAAACAACGCCATTGAACACTCAAGGTCAAAAATTTGCGGAATCGAAATCGTTCTTGACCAATACAATTGTGCTTTTACAATACGAGATTACGGTATTGGAATTTTTTATTCTATATATACAAAATTTGATCTTTCAGATGAAACGTCCGCTATTGGAGAGCTAATAAAGGGAAAAACAACGACAATGAGAGAAAGACACTCAGGTGAAGGAGTGTTCTTCTCTTCCAAGTCTGGAGATACAGTCACATTCAGATCTCATAAAATAAACCTAACCTTTGATAATATTAAGAAAGATGTTTTCGTGGAAGAGAAGCGGCACATTAATGGAACAGAGGTGAAATTCAGTATAAGCCGGGTATCAAAAAGAAATCTTGAAAGCACTTTTAAACTGTATGCTCCGGAAGAATATGATTACAGGTTTGAAAAGACAAAAGTATATGTAAACCTTTTTCAAACGGAATTTGTTTCAAGGTCAGAGGCTAAAAGACTGCTTTTGGGACTCGAAAAGTTTAAGGAAATTATCTTAGACTTTAAAGGAGTAAAATCAATTGGTCAGGGATTTGCCGATGAGATATTCAGGGTTTTTAAGAAACAATACCCCGACATCATTATAAAAACCAAAAACCTTAATTATATCATTGAGTCAATCATAAAACATGTAGTTGACAATAAAATATAAGAATGGTTGACAATTAGTTGACAACTGCAATTAACAACTATTATTTTAAGCCTTATTGTTTAATCACGATCTAACTTATTTATTCAAACTACAATTCTAATATAACAGTGAATCTATAACCTTCCAGGAAATTTTCCCTCCATCTAACACATGGTATTCAAGTAACATATGACCACCTATATGCCCATCTTCAAAATAAGCAAGAACATTCTTAGAAGATAAAACATGTATTAAATCCTCAAAATAAAAATTCATAGTACCACCAAGAACAGCTTTATATGGAATTAAATCTCTATGTTTTCTTAGGTCAGCAATTAGATCATTGATCGGATCTTTGAGCCCTTTTCCCCGCAATTCTTCAACTTCTCTATAAGATAAACCGTCGAAAGATAACCCTGTAAAATGTGCCAAAATCCCATAGTTCTGTAATCTCTCTCTTAAACTTTGGATATCTTCAGAGAGAATCTTCTCACGTTCTTTAGCAGATTGCTGAATGTCTATTAAAGAGTCCTGAGAATCTGTTAATTTACGTTTATAATCAAGAATGTTGAGTATTAAAACAAGAATAACAATAATAAGGGTAATCGAAAACCCTATCCAGAAAAACCGTTCTCTAAAAAATTCCGAACCGCCAACTTTAACGTTCATTTCTCTCTCAAGTCTCTCTCTTAATCAAAAATCAACTACAAAAGCCTAATTCTAATAGCTCTCTATAATTTCAGACTCTTCAGGAGTTTTATTGTGTTTTCAATGTCTTTCTTAAATTGTACTCCATCTGGTTTTTCTTTTGAATACCGGGCTCTGTTGCAGGCTTCGAGGAGAGAAGAGAGCTTCCTCTCTATTCCATTACTTATTCTCTTTTCCCGAAGATGATATTTTATCTCATCCTCTGTTGTACCCCAGACCGACAGGTTACATTTATCAGCAAAGAACTGAAGGATTGCCCTGTGTAATAATTCATATGCTTCTTTAAC
>JAGMEZ010000414.1 GCA_023127905.1 Caldifarciminota bacterium | reverse complement strand
TCGGTATCCTCCATGCCCTACAACTCCTTACTCGAAAGAGGAAGTAAGAGAAATGCTGGAAGTAGCAGAAGAAGCCATAAACAAAATAAAGCAAGGAATAAATTAAAGTAAAGATCCACTGCCGTTTCATAGGAACAATTCTTTGTGTCCAAATAGTGTCCATAATACAGCCAAAATGCGGCAAATTCTGGTAATCAAAATTAAATCTAAGTTCAAATATTGTTTTGCAAAACTTATTACTTTTAGCTTGTGCTCATGTGTTCTTGCAACCCATGTAGTAGCATGAAAATCCTTGACAAAACCTTATTTAACTTCTATATTTAACAGAAATCTTAGTATAAGGAGGTAAAGGTGAAAAAAACGATTGTTATTATTTTTTTTCTAAGTTTTATAACTATTCCCTCTATTATATTGTGCAATCAGTATGCCACAACCGATTTGGGAAAGAGAGTAGTTCTTAAAGATGATGGGACGTGGGAATTTGTTAAGAAAGTTTCAGCAAAAGACTTTAAGTATGACTTTAGAAAAACACAATGGGAAATGAATATAGAACAGGTGAAGAAAACTGAAGAAAGTCCTGTTCTGTATGAAGGTTGGAGTGATGTCGACGATGCAACAATAATCAATTACAAGGAAAAAGTCTTTCTCTATGCGTGCCATATAACGTATTTATTCGATGAAAACAGACTATTCCAAGGAAAATACATCTTTGACCCAAACAACGAAGAAGATAATTTATTTATTTCTGATTATCAGAAAATTAAAGAAGCGTTGATTGACAAATATGGAGATCCAATTGAAGACAATATAACATGGATTGATAGCCTTTATATAGAAGAGAATCAAAAATGGGGATATGCAATAAAAATTGAACACCTGAAATATACCACAACTTTTGAGACAAAGAGAACAATCATAATGCTGCATTTATTTGGAAATGAAAATAGTATAATCTTACAAATTGATTATAATAATAAAAAATACAAATCTGATGAATTATAGTTAAATCATTTATCAGCAGTCAGCGAGTTCATCAGCAATTATCAAATTATCAAAGCCTGACCCCGATATTCTACCGATATTCTACGATAATCAAGTTGACAACCGTTAAATTTTATGCTATAAATTAGAGGAGTTAAAATGACTCTTAAAAAAGAAGAATTTGAGTTTCACAATTCCTTTATTCGTTTCCTTTATGATGAAAAATTGAGTATTTTCGTTATTATCTTAAGTGGGTCACTTGATAAAGATCCTGTAATAGAAATTAAGAAAAGGATAAAATTTCTAATTTTACCACAACAATTTAATTTTATAGTTGATCTAAGCCACTCAACATATATAAGTTCAACAGGGCTTGGTTTCCTGATGTACCTCTTAGAACAGAGAAAGAGTTTCATCTTTCTTTCATGTCCTCCTGAAATTGTATTAAAACCATTCAAACTGCTCGAAATGGATGACCTTTTTAGCTATTACTATGACCCTGAAGAATTAAAAATGAGGGCATCAATTTCCGATGAGATAATTCAAGAAATAAATAAAGAAACATGTACAATTAAAGAATTTGCCTATAAGACCCGATGGGCAAATATCCTAAGGGGTTATTTCCCTACTCACGATGACTTAATGAAGGAGATGAAAACAATTATGCCCTATATCCTTCAAGCTGAACAAGCTAACAGTATATCACTTCCCAGTGAAGAAAAATATGCAACTATTCTTTACAAATTTTTGGATAGAATATTTTTCACAATTGCAAAAATCAGCAAGGAAGAAATTGACGATACACTGGTTGAACTCATTTCTAAGGAATTGATGACAAATGCTGTTAAACACGGTTATGACCATGAAAAAGAAGGAGTTGTAGAGGCAAATTACGAGATTGATGATGAAAAAATTGAAATAAATTTAATTGATTATGGAAAGGGGTTTTCTATCCCAAAGGCTTCTTCCGATTATAAACTCTCTACAGGACTTCACCTCCTTAAAAAAATCTTTGATAATGTCGACATTGGTAATGCTCCAAAAAAAAATATTCAAGGACTTGTTCTTGGTAAAGGTACAATGATTAAAATGACAAAATACTTAAAACCAAGACATTTGAGAACTCATTAATAGATAAATTCAATCTTATATTTTACTAACATAGAAATATCTTTTTCTTCGACACCAAAATTAAATAACGCCCTATTTATGTAATAAATTAATATTAATCATTTTGTCGCTATTTTATTCTAATGATTAAATTATCAACACTAATGCACTGGAGGGTTTATGAAAAAATTAATCTTACTTTTTATTCCTCTTCTCTTATCCTGTGTTTCACAAGGCGACGTTTCTAAACCAGATGAGACCTTTCCTATTGAAGTAAACATTAGAATATACGGTACAAACAATCTTCTATTTTCCGGGGAATATGGTAATAATTCCGATACAACAGAAGTAAACGGAACTGTTCCTCCTGGAAGTGAAAACTACGTCGAATATACCAGTTCAATTGAAGATACTGCTGATATTATCTTTGCGAATTTTAAAAAGGAACAAGAGCAAGGTGGATTGAAGGTATCAATATATGTAGATGGCTGGTTAAAAAAATGGGAAGAAACTTCCGAATCATACGGTACAGTTAGCCTTACCTGGAAACCATAATTTTACCAAATTCGTTTTCATCTAGACAAGCTCAGGTCGAATCTCGAATTATTTACTTGACAATTACTAACAAAACTATTAAAATTAAATATAGTTCATCAATGAAATGTAAAATATGGAATAACAATGAACGATTGTCTTGATGATGGCGCAGGGTGTGCATCTGAAGGAAATTCCTGTCTTGAAGGAGGAAGCGGCTGCATAGATGGTGATAAATAAACTTCAAAAAATCTAACTCTTAAAAAGGAGGAAGAATGAAAAAGTCTATTTTTCTTTTAATCCCCCTGCTTATCTTTCTGCTCTTTGCCTG
>JAGMEZ010000413.1 GCA_023127905.1 Caldifarciminota bacterium | reverse complement strand
ATTTTCATTTCAAAATGTGCTCTTTCTCCACATCTGATTATTATTTCATCTCTGTATTGTAATGCTCCACTCCCAAGAAAAAGAATATCATTTTCAGGCAGGTAATCGAGCAGTTTTTCTATTCTAATACAGCTTTGTTCTATAACGGTTTCTTCTCCATCATTTTTTATTCGTTCATAGCGTGGAGATTCACGCAGGCAGGAGCTTGCGGCTACAAGACTGAAACGATACAATGCACAGAATACCTTTTTTTTCTTAGTTGTAAGAATAGGACAGATATATTCCTCTGATTTACTAAACTCATATGCAATTGCATAAAGGGTTTCAACCGGTACGATCGGCTTTCCTGTGACAAGCCCAATTCCTTTTAGAAACGCAAGCCCCACTCTTATTCCAGTAAGAGACCCAGGTCCAATGGAAATAGCATAGCCTTCTATGTCTGTTTTTTTCATTTTATGATCATTTAGAAGTTTCTGGAGGTAGTTTAGAAAATTCTCAGAATGAAATCCTTCATCATTGACAATTATCCTTCCCAGAATTTTATCACTCTGCAAGAGTCCTATACAAAAACTACTGGTGGTTGTATCCAGACCAATAATATTCATATATCCCTTATCCTTTATCCTTTATCCTTTATCCTTTATCCCTTATCCCTTATCCTTCATCCTTTTTCCTTTTTCCTTTATCCTTTTTCCTTTATCCCTCCATACTCCATTCTCTTCGTTCTGTGTGTGATATCTGAATTTCTCTCTCATTCTCAGATCGAATCTCCATTACTACTTCAAAACGAGATTCGGGTAATAAATTCCCTAACTTATCTGCCCATTCTAACAGGACAATTCCTGAGTTAAAGAAAAACTCATCAAAACCAGCATTAACCAGTTCTTCTTTTCTCTTCAACCTGTAAAAATCAAAGTGATAAAGGGTATACCTTGACTTGTATATACGTAGAAAAACAAAACTTGGACTCTTAACCCCTTTTTCTATACCAAAACCTTTACATATTCCTTTTATCAGAGTGGTTTTTCCACTTCCTAACTCTCCATAAAATGCAACAATATCACCCTGTTTTAATACTCCTGCGAATTCTTCACCAAGTTCTATTGTTTCCTTTGCGCTTTTTGAATGAAACTTCTTCTTCATAATTTTACAATATGATATAACCGAGCCCACCTTCGGGACTAATTAAACAAATAATTCACCTGCAATTTAACCTCTATCAACAAATAACTACTAATAACCACTAATATACTATCAATACACAATCATTCTTCCACAGTACTATCCTTTATCCTTTCACTTGTTACTTGCAACTTGCTAGTTGTAACTTCATCTGCCATCTGTCTTCTGTTATCTGTTATCTGTTATTTGTTATCTGTTATTTGTTCTCTGTTATCTGTTCTCTGTTATCTGTTCTCTGTTCTCTGTTATCTGTCATCTATCTTCTGTTTTCTTCATAGAGCATCTTTATTCCCAACAAAGTTAAGTTCTTATCTGGTGTAATATTAGGGAAAGCCAGACATGCATAATCAATCAACCCACCAGTCCCTATTGTTTTGTATTCATTACCTATGTGTTCTTTTACATTGAAGAATACCTCTTTCATCTGTCCTGTAAATGTGTAATAGAATCCCGAAATGAGTGATTCCTCAGTATTATGTCCAAGGAATGTTCCAGGAGACTTCAACGAAATATCTGGCAATAATCCCGAATTTTGAATAAGAAAATCAATACAGGTCTTAATCCCCGGTGCAATTATTCCACCATCAAATGTACCATCTCTAAGAACAACATTGTACGTTGTTGCAGTTCCGAAATCTATAACAAGGAGGGGTGAACTATACTTTCTATATGCAGCAACAGCATTTGCGAGTCTATCACCACCCAACTGTTCAACAGCATAATTGATCTTTAAGATTGTATTCTTAGCTTTACAAACATTAAAATATTTCTTCTTCATCTTCTGCGATAATGAAATAATTCCTTCAGTTATAACTGGAACAACAGAAGAAAATGCTATTATATCTTCTTCATTTTCTTTGAAAACTTTTCTCTGTAAAAAGCCTTTCTCGAGACATCTTTCTTTATCAAGAATTTCCTTCTTTACTATTCTTTCATCCTTAAAGATAGCTATTTTTACCTTTGAATTACCAGCATCAATAACAAGCATCACAATTCTCCATATCCATAACTAATCCAACAAAATCTTCTCAACCATCTTAACCGATCAATAATTCTCATTTCTAATCTTTGAAGCAGGTGGATAAATCTTCTCGTTAGCGGAAATAAGACATATAGTGGAATTAATATTACCGTAATAAAATAATATTCTTTGTGCCAGCAATTTTTGAATAAATGTTCATACGAAAGGATCTCCCTATATGTTAAATAATCAACCTTTGTCAATTTCCCCGGTGAAACAACAAACCTGAATAGCCAGAGAAAAATATTATTTTTCATCGGTTCAACCCAGAAGAATCTTCCACCATCTCGCATAACTCTTTCGATTTCATGCAAAACCTCTCTATGGTCAAGATGGAGCATTACAGTCCTCAGAAAAACTATATCAAAACTTTCTTTTTTGAAACCCATCTTACCTGCATCCATTTGGATGCTGTCAAAACTCCTGCATTCTTTTAATACATCAATCGAGATATCTATAGATATAACTTTCCCTTTTAATTTACTAAAAAAATCAATATCTTTTGAATCTCCTATTCCTATTACAAGAATCCTTTTTTTCTCAAACTCTAAAATTTTACCAAATATATCCCTATTTATTAACGTTAGAAAATTGTAATACCTATCAAACCATCGCAGGTGTCTCTCTTTCCAGTAGAGATTAAAAAAATCTTTAACCTCCAAGGGAATCACCTACATGTAATTGTAGATTAAGAGCAAATTCTTCCGGGGAAAGCCTTCTTCCTTCCACCTTAACTTCACTAATGCTAAAACATCCTTTTCCTGTCTTTACAACCATTGCTGATTTGCTGATTTCAACTACAATTCCCGGTTCCGCCTGACTTTTACACTCCTTAATAAGACCTTTCAACAGTATACATTTCTTACCATCAGTTATAAAGAATGCACCTGGGAAAGGATATGCAAGAGCTCTTGTATATTTGTAAATTTTCTCATTGCTCCACGACCACTCAATTCTTCCCATTTCCGGGGTTCTCTTACCAAAATAACTTGCTTTACTTTCATCCTGTGAAATTACTCTAAGATTATTCTTTCGAAGTCCTTCCACAATCTCATTGAGCATCCCTGCGCCCTCAATTGCAACCTTCTTTGTAAGCGAAAGTCCTGTATCTTTATTCTCTATTGTTATTTTCTTCTGTACAATAATAGGACCTCCATCTACTTTCTCTGTCATATAATGAAACGTAACACCTGTTTCTTTTTCCCCATTAATGATTGCCCAATTAACAGGAGCCCTTCCACGATAGGCAGGAAGTAAGGAGCCATGAAGGTTAATACTTCCTAAGGGTGAAATTTTAAGTAGTTGTTTTCCAAATATTTTTCTGAAATAAAAAGAAAATAATACATCAGGTTTTAACGAAGATATTATCCTGATAAACTTCTCCTCATTAACATTTTCAGGTTTAAGAAGAGGAATATTATGTCTATGAGCAAGTTCTCCAACACTCCTAAACCAGATATTCTCATTTTTGTTATCTGAATGGGTGACAACAAAAACCACATCCTCCCCCATTCCAATCAGCCTCTCAAGACATGTATATCCAACCTCAGAATAAGCAAAAACACCGATACGTAATCCTTTCTGAAATCCTGTCTTTTCTTTAACAACGAATCTGGGGCTTTTATTTACTTCCCTGTAAATCCTTCCAACATACTCACCTATTAAACCTACTGATATGAGCAATACACCTGTAAAAACAAAAAGGAATGCAAAAAGGGTAAAAACACCTTC
>JAGMEZ010000412.1 GCA_023127905.1 Caldifarciminota bacterium | reverse complement strand
TTATCTCTTTTTCCTTAAAACGAATCGCCATTCCTTTCGATGTAACTATTAGTATTTCTTCATCTCCCTTTGTTAATTTAACATCTACAATATTGTCTCCTTCCACAAGTGTCGATGCAATTATGCCGCCTCGTCTTGGGTTCGAAAATGCCTTTAGATTTAATCTCTTCACAATTCCCATTTTTGTAACAATAAAAACACAGTAAGGCTCATTGAAGTCCTTAACCGGAAGTATGGCAGAAATCTTCTCATCCTTTGTCATAGAAACAAGGTTAGCAATTGACCTGCCTTTTGCAGTTCTTCCTCCCTCAGGAATTTCATAGACCTTCAACCAGTATGCCCTTCCTTTATTGCTGAAAATAAGCAAATAGTTATGAGTAGATGAAACAAAGATATGCTCGACGATGTCAGTCTCCTTCGTTGTAACCCCAATAACACCTTTTCCTCCGCGTCCCTGCTTTTTATAATTTGTCAAAGAGAGACGTTTTATATATCCCGTTCTTGTCACGGTCACAACGACGTCCTCTTCTGCTATAAGATCCTCAAGTTCTACCTCTTCTTCTTCAGCCTCTATTATATCTGTTCGCCTCTCATCACCAAACTGCTGTTTTATCTTTTCCAATTCATCTTTAATAATCTCTGAAATTTCTTTTGGTGAAGTAAGAATCGTTTTGAACCGAGCTATTTTCTTTATGAGTTCAAGGTATTCTTCATCTATCTTTTTTCTTTCAAGCCCAGTCAAACGGGCAAGTTTCATATCTAAAATTGCCTGTGCTTGAATATCAGAAAAATCAAATTTCTTAATTAATTTCTTCTTTGCTTCATCTGTATCATTTGATTTTTTAATTATTGCAATGATTTCATCGATATGCTCAAGTGCTTTCTTAAATCCCTCAAGTATGTGTGCACGTGCCTCTGCCTTTTCTAACTCAAATTTTGTTTTTCTCTCAATCACGATTTTTCTATGATCAATATACTGCTGCATAAAATCCTTTAACGGAAGGATTTTCGGAACTCCGTTACAGAGGGCAAGGAAAATCGCACCATATGTCTGTTTTAGTTTTGTATGCTTAATAAGCTGATTCACAGTAACTTCTTTTTGAGCATCTCTCTTTAAGTCAATCACAATCCTCATTCCATTTCTATCTGATTCATCCCTTAGATCCTGTATTCCTGTTATCTTCTTCGTCTTTGTATACTGAACAATATTTTGAATCAGTGTAAGTTTATTTAACTGGTAAGGAATCTCGGTTATTATAATTTGTTCTTTTCCATTTTTCAACGTTTCAAAATGGGTCCTGCCCTGTACTGTTATTTTTCCTGTACCGGTTGTGTATGCCTCCACTATTCCGCTCCTGCCAAGAATCATACCTCCCGTTGGAAAATCGGGTCCCTTAACATATTTCATAATATCTCTTATTTCGATATCCGGATTATCAATGAGTGCCTTAATAGCATCAACTATCTCACCAAGATTATGAGGAGGAATGTTTGTTGCCATCCCAACTGCTATGCCTGAAGAACCGTTTACCAGAAGGTTTGGAAACCTGGACGGCAAAACAACCGGCTCCTTCAATCTCTCATCGAAGTTTGGAACAAAATCAACTGTTCCTCTATCAATGTCTGCAAGCATTTCCTCTGCAATCAAAGACAATCGGGCTTCTGTATATCTGTAAGCCGCTGCTTCATCACCATCTATGGAGCCAAAGTTGCCCTGCCCATCTATCAGTGGATATCTCAATGAAAAATCCTGAACCATCCTCACAAGAGAATCGTAAACTGCTGCGTCACCATGTGGATGATACTTGCCGAGTACATCACCAACAACAGTAGCAGCTTTTTTAAACGGTCTTGAATGGAGAAGCCCAAGTTCTTTCATAGCAAATAGAATTCTCCTGTGAACAGGTTTTAAACCATCCCTAACATCTGGAAGAGCCCTACTCACGATTACACTCATGGCATAATCGATGTATGAACTCTTCACTTCATCTTCTATGTTTATCGATAGAATCCTATCCCTTCTCATAATCTCCTCTTTTTAATTCGTTTACAGTTATAAATATTTTCCTATTCTACAGCAAATTTCGTAAAAAATCAAGTGTAAAAATAAAGAAAAATGCGTAGCTGCAAATAAAGCTACGCTGCAATTAAACACTATGCTGATAGAAACCTATGGCACATTTAAAAATGTTAGGATGGGAATGGGACAATCGAATTTAAAATTTGTGTTTTTCTGTGTGATTCTGTGGCAAAAAAAGATTTTGTTGTGGGGATGGGTAATTATGATAAAATTCTGTGTGATTCTGTGGCTAAAATAAAAAAAGCGGGAGACGGGCCTCGAACCCGCCACACTCGGCTTGGAAGGCCGATGCTCTACCAAATGAGCTACTCCCGCGATTTTGTACCTGAAGTTTCATACATCCTACATCTTACATCTCATAT
>JAGMEZ010000411.1 GCA_023127905.1 Caldifarciminota bacterium | reverse complement strand
CCCTGGAGAATGATGAATGAATGGGGAGTGCCAACGATTGAACTCTGGTCATTGACCCGTCAGTATGCAGAAAAACTCATAAAGAAGGGTGAACATCTTCCCGATTTGGTGTTTGCTGGTGGCTGTATCCTTGAAGACCAGATATTCAAAGCACTGGCAATGGGTGCGCCTTATGTCAAACTTGTAGGAATGGCTCGTTCCTTCCTCGCAGCTGCAATGGTTGGTAAGACCATTGGGAAGAGGATTAATGAAGGACAGGTTCCTGTATATATCGAGCGATTTGGTACTACAAAAGAGGATATATTCATAACGGCATCTGATTTGAAAAGGCAATTTGGTAAAGATTTTGATAATATTCCAACCGGGGCATTAGGGGTTTATACATATGCCCATAGGCTTGCACAGGGGCTAAGACAGTTTATGACAGGAGCAAGGAAATTCAATCTCGATCTTATGGTAAGGGATGATCTCGCTGCTCTCACTCATGAAGCCGCTGATATTTCAGGGTTAAAATACATTATGGATGTTGACAAGGAAGAGGCAGAAAAAATCCTCAACGCCTGAGTAAGTATCCGTAGTCTGTAGGAGCGACATCCCTGTCGCGATAAACATATCCATGGATTGTTCGCCCCGTGTAATAGCATTATGTACAAATATTTTTCTATTACACAGGGTAGAGGGCAAGTCTTGTTTACCCCGTTAGATATGGAACTAATCTAATGGGGCACCTGCCCCTTTTTTCTTTGTGTTCAATAATTCCCTTGACAGTTAATCTTAATTTTGTTAAATCTTTACGAATAGATTGATTGTTCAAATATTAATAAAGGAGGTATCCATGGATAAGAATCTATTTGAAATATCATTATCTACGCTCGATAATGTTGCTGAAAAGATTAAACTCGATCCTAATATACATATAATCCTCAGACAACCGGAGAGGGAACTTACCGTTGCTGTTCCAGTAAGGATGGATGACGGTCACATAGAGGTTTTTACGGGACATAGAGTACAACATTCAACTTTAAGAGGACCGTGCAAGGGAGGAATACGATACCATCAGGATGTAACGTTGGATGAAATAAAAGCTCTTGCAATGTTGATGACATTAAAATGTACAGTCGTAGATATCCCCTATGGTGGTGCTAAAGGTGGGGTCAGGTGTGATCCCCTGAAAATGTCAAGAGAAGAAGTTATACGTATGACCAGACGTTATACGGTTATGATTATGCCTATTATTGGCGGACGACGGGATATTCCCGCTCCTGATGTTAATACCAACGCAGAAACAATGGGATGGATAATGGATACGGTCAGTATGTTTCAGGGGCATGCTGTTCTCGACGTTGTTACTGGAAAACCCCTCGATTTAGGTGGCTCGTTGGGGAGACATGAGGCAACAGGAAGGGGAGTAGTGATTTCAGCGATTCAACTTCTCAAGAAGCTGAACCGCAGTCCATCGGATACTACTGTGGCAATCCAGGGATATGGAAACGTTGGCTCTATAGCAG
>JAGMEZ010000410.1 GCA_023127905.1 Caldifarciminota bacterium | reverse complement strand
CAAACAGAATTAGGGCATATTGCAACGTTAGTAAGAGAAACCGAAGATGTAAAAACTCCTCTTCAAAAACAACTTTCCGACTTTGGGAAAATAATTGGGATTATCCTGGTAGCTGTCAATATACTTATTTTTGGCGTAGGCATTTTAACCGGGAAACCGCTTTTTGAGATGTTTTTAACCTCGATAGCTGTGGTGGTAGCCGCTGTGCCCGAAGGGTTGCTACCGGCAATGACAGTTATTTTAGCTATTGGCATGCAGTGTCTTGCCAGGCATAAAGGATTGGTAAGAAAAATGCTTGCTGCGGAAACCCTGGGTTCGGTATCGGTTATCTGTACTGATAAAACCGGTACGCTCACCCAAGGTGAGATGAGAGTTGTTGGAATTATTACTAACAAAACAAAGATCTCTTACACTGACAGGTCTTTTTCTCAGATAATTCAAACAGATGGCAAAGTTAGTCAAGTTATTGCGTTAAAAATTGGTCTTTTATGCAATAATGCAACAGTTGAAAATCCAGAAAAGGAACTCGAAAACTGGGTAATTGTAGGAGACTACACAGAAAAAGCTTTGCTTTTGGGTGGTTGGGTTGCTGGGCTTAGAAAAGGGGAATTAGAAAAGGTAGAGCCAAGGATTGGCGAGATTCCCTTTGATTCAGAATATAAATTTATGGCAACCCTTCACAAACAAGGAAAAGAATTTACTGTGTATGCTAAAGGATCTCCAGAAAAAATTTTACACCTTTCTTCCTTTTTAGATATTGAAGGAAAAAAGATCGCTTTAACTGAGTCGAAAAGAAAGAAAATTCAAAAACAATATGAGCACTTAACAGGTTTGGGTTTGCGAGTTCTGGCGGTAGCTTATAAATTGGAAGACAGAATTAGTACTTCTAAGGAATTTAATAAAGAAAATTTAAATGATCTTGTTTTTGTTGGCTTGATTGCACTCAGAGATCCACTAAGGACTGAGGTAAAGAAAACCATCGTTATTTGCCAAAGCGCCGGCATTCGACCGGTTATTATAACCGGCGATCATAAACTCACCGCAATGGCTATTGTTCGGGAATTAGGAATAAAAGTCAGCCAGGGAAGCGTTTTAGAAGGATCGGATTTAGACAAACTTTCTGATGGAGAACTGCAAAAATTAGTAGAAAAGATTGTAATTTTTGCTCGGGTTGAGCCAAAACATAAAATCAGGATTGTCTCTGCCTTGCAGGCAAATGGTGAAGTGGTGGCAATGACTGGTGATGGTGTTAATGACGCACCAGCCTTAAAAAAAGCTGACATCGGAGTAGCTGTTGGTTCTGGGACTGATGTGGCTAAAGAAACGGCAGACCTGGTTCTACTGGATAATAATTTCAAAACTATTGTAGAGGCGGTCAAGCGGGGAAGAATCACTTTTAATAATATTAGAAAAGTTGTTTTATATCTACTTACCGACTCTTTTTCTGAGATGGTTATTGTCGGTGGCTCGGTAATTTTAGGTTTTCCCTTACCTATACTTCCGGCTCAAATTCTCTGGATCAAATTGATAGAAGATGCTGCGCCAGCTATGAGTCTTTCTTTCGATGAAATAGATGAAGATGTGATGAATGAACCTCCAAGAGAAAGAACAGAATCTATACTTAATAGCAGGTTTAAAGCACTAATCGCTTTTTATGCTCTTGTAATGGATTTAACCCTTTTTGGTTTATTCTATTATTTTTGGAAAACAAGCGGTAACCTTGATTATGCGCGAACAATTACCTTTGTTGGCTTGGGTTTATCTTCTCTTTTTTATATTTACGCAGTTCGAGGTTTAAAACTTTCTATCTTTAGGCTTAATCCATTTTCCAATAAGTTTTTGACGATTACCACTATTGTTGGGGTGTTATTATTTCTTGTTGCGATTTATATTCCGTTCTTCAACAATATACTGCACACGATTCCATTGGGGCTAAAAGAGTGGCTCGTATTGGGAGCCTACTCAATTCTGAGTATTATTGTTTATGAAGTTGGGAAAAAATTAACTTGTTTTCATCAAAAGTTGCAACGGTAAGACAAGATGCCTTTGAAAAAGGAGGGAAAGGAGGTAAAGATGAAGTTTCTGCGATTGATGTTGATTTGTACCTTTGCTTTTCTGGTTATCAGCCAGAGTTGTGTAGATGCCGATAAGGCAACGGATGAGCAAATCCAGGGAGAGAAACTGGTGCGTCAGCTATGGACAGACATGAAAGAGGGAAACATGAAGGCAATAGAAGGGTATATTGCTTCAGGTTTTCAATCAATACACGAAGACGGGGCACGGGATCGCGACGAAGAGATCCAGTTAATCAAGGGGTTAAACCTTGGAAACTATACGCTAAGTAAATTTAAGGTTACTCGGGACGGACCTATCGTAATCGTAACTTATTTTGTTTCCGTAGAGGAAACTATTAATCTGGAACATCTGACACCTGAACCAGCCGCAAGGTTAAGTGCATGGTTGGAAAAAGATGGCGAATGGCAATGGATCATTCACGCGAACCTGAAGCCATTAAAATAAGAACTCGATTCGGACCGGTGGCTGTCCTTTGGTCGATCTATCGAGACCAGCCAAAGATCCTACGCGTCTTGCTCCCCAAGTCTGGGGGCTCGACCAAGCAACTTGTCAAAACCGCATTTCCCGATTTCATCTCTTCTTCGTGTGCTGAGGTTGATGTCATTGCCAACCAGATTGCAGCATTCCTGTCTGGGGACGTCATTCGATTCTCTCTGGACGTCGTTCGCCTGGATATATGTTCTATGTTTCAGCAAAAGGTGTTACGTGCTGAACATGGAATTCCTAGGGGAAGCGTGAGTACTTATCAAAGAATTGCTATGTATCTCGGCAATCCTAAAGGTGCACGTGCTGTTGGTAATGCCCTGGCAAACAACCCTTTTCCTATTATAATACCATGTCACCGTGCTATTCGATCTGACGGAACACTCGGTGGATATCAGGGCGGTCTTGAAATGAAAAGAGTCTTACTGGAAATGGAAGGTATTGATTTCCACGACACCAGGCGTATTGCAACAAAGGACTTCTTTTACTGAAAAACAAAGAAACGTAATTATTCGATGCAGAGGATGTGGTAAACCACGCCGCTAGATGGGACAGGTCTCTTGATTTTTGCTTGACACAACGATAATTTTTCTATAATATATTGCTATTAAACCTATGATTGCTATATAAGAAAATTATGATTTTGGCAACAGAGCAAGGAACTGTATAACCTTAGGTACTGTGAAAAATAGTATGAAAGAATATGAGAAGGGAAACAAACTCTATTCCCCCCTTTGCTAAAGGGGGACAAAAAAAAGAAGGAATGTCCGAAATTCGGAAAATAGAAATTGGAAATTTGCACATATAGTAATTAAGTAATTTGATAATTTAGTAATTAAAACAACAAAAGAAAAATGGAAATGAAAAAGAAGGAATGTCCGAAATTCGGAAAATTGGTGTTTCTGGAAAGAATTTCCCGAAACCAAATTAAGGGTTCAGTATTTTGTAGCGTTGGGGCTTGTCCCCAACAAAAGGAGGAAAGATGAAAAGAATTAGCAATGCTGTTGGGGTGGTGAGAGCTGCCTTTGTAGTTCTTTTAGGTTTGCTACTGGTTATTTCATGCACAAAAAAGACAACAGAACCTGATGACGCACCAGTTGTAGAGATCACCAATCCGGTTAACGGTTCATTTGTAAGCGGGACAGTCAACATTACTGCCGATGCAACCGATGATAATGAGGTTGACAGTGTTCAATTTTACATTGACGATACACTCAGGTCTACCTCAACAGCAGA
>JAGMEZ010000041.1 GCA_023127905.1 Caldifarciminota bacterium | reverse complement strand
TATCTTAACATTGATAATATCATCCATGCAGCAAAAAAAATGGGAGTGGATGCAATCCATCCCGGATATGGCTTTCTTGCTGAAAATCACCTTTTTGCAAAAAGTTGCAGAGATACAGACATTGTTTTTATTGGACCAACACCTGAATCATTAAAACTTGTCGGTGATAAAATCGCATCAAGGGTAACAGTTCAGAAGATTGGAGAACCGATTATCCCTGGAATGACTGGAAAACCTAAAGATAAAAAGGATTTTATTAAAAAAGCAAAATCCATAGGATATCCTGTTCTTGTAAAAGCATCAATGGGCGGTGGAGGTAAGGGTATGAGAGTAGTTTATAACGATAAGGCACTTCTGGAAGCTATTGAAGCAGGTATGAGAGAAGCAAAAGCTGCATTCGGCGATGATACTATTTATATAGAAAAATATCTTGAAAAACCGCGTCACATTGAATTTCAAATCCTCGCAGATCATCATGGAAATACCGTTCATCTCTTTGAGAGAGAATGTTCAATACAGAGAAGGTATCAGAAGATTATTGAGGAATCTCCATCCACTGCCCTTAATAATAACCTGCGAAACAAAATGGGAGAGGTAGCCGTTAAAATTGCGAAAGCAGTTAATTATTATAATGCAGGAACTGTTGAATTCCTTCTCGATAAAGATAAAAATTTCTATTTCCTCGAAGTTAATGCAAGGATACAGGTTGAACATCCAGTTACTGAATTCGTGACAGGGATTGACCTTGTAAAACATCAGATTAGGATTGCCTTTGGAGAAAAACTAAACATAGAACAGAAAAATCTTTCACAGAGAGGACATTCTATAGAAGCAAGAATTTATGCAGAAGATCCGGAGAATAATTTCCTTCCTTCCCCGGGAAAGATTAAATATCTGCAAGAACCACGGGGACCTGGTATCAGACTTGACTCAGGAATATACGAAGGCTTTGAAGTTTCAC
Source organism: Caldifarciminota bacterium (assembly GCA_023127905.1). GTDB lineage: Bacteria > Hydrothermota > E44-bin80 > E44-bin80 > E44-bin80 > JAGMEZ01. The sequence goes on along the minus strand of JAGMEZ010000041.1, from coordinate 4,376 downwards.
CATCATATGACCCAATTCTCTCAAAACTTATCGTCACAGCAGAAACTCGTGATTCAGCAATTCAAAAAATGATAAATGCTCTTTCAGATTATTCAATCGTAGGAATCAAAACAACTATTCCATTCCTTTTGAGAATTTTCAAATTACCCGATTTTACCAGGGGAAATCTTGATACTTCTTTCATTAGTGAACATACCGACGATTTGAAACTTGACGAAAAGAAATATCTTTTCGAAGCACTTGCAGCGTTTTGCATACATGAATTCTCGAAAGGTAAATCATCATATATAGAAAAAGCAAGAGGACTACCTCCGGTATGGAAAGAGGTAGGTGGCTGGAGATCAGGGGAGTAATCATGGAATTTACAGTATTCTATAATAACGAAGAGAAAAAAATCTCCCTCGATTACAAGAAAGGGAAATATATAATAACAGATGAAAAAAAGAAAAAAACCTTTGATGCAGTCTTTATTGACCGTAACACCCTCTCACTACTATATGATGATAGTTCAATCAATGCAATAATTATCGAAGATGGTCCGAGAAAAATTATTATTATAAAAGGCGAGGAATATATCTTCGATGAAGAACAAGAAAAGGAACATGACTTCCAGGAAAAGAGTAAGACAAGTGTTCTCGAAAGTATTATAAAGTCTCCAATGCCTGGTTCTGTTGTAAAATTGAATGTTAAAGAGGGGGATGAGGTTAAAGAAGGAGACATCCTCATTATAGTAGAAGCTATGAAAATGGAGAATGAACTACGGGCATCAGGCAATATGAAAGTAAAGAAGATATTTGTCAATGAAGGTGACCAGGTAGAAGGCTTCGCTCCGTTAATAGAACTTGAGTAATATATAACTATAAATAGATAGGAAAATCTATGTCAGAATTAAGGCAGAATCCTGCTACAAAAAAATGGGTCATTATTGCAAAAGAAAGAGCAAAAAGACCACATGAGTATTTAAGTAAAAAGAAAAACCTTCTTAACGAGAAACAACCCTATTCAGAAAAATGTCCATTCTGTCCAGGGAATGAGGATAAACTCCCCGAAGAAGGTATAATATTAGAGAAGAAAAAGAATGGTAAACAATGGTCAGTCAGGGTTGTTCCTAATAAATTTCCAGCACTTACCGCTTACGGCAATGTAGAAAGAAATGAGATTGAAAACCTTTTCTTATCTATGGAGGGTGTTGGATGCCACGAGGTAATCATTGAAACCCCTATTCATAATACAACTATTGGATTATTTCCTAAGGAAGATGTTGAAGATACTATTTCTGCTTACAGGGAACGGTATCTATCTTTCAGTAAAGACAAACGTTTCAAGATTGTTATAATTTTTAAAAACCACGGTGAAGGAGCAGGTACTTCACTCGATCACCCTCACTCACAGTTAATAGCAACCCCAATTGTTCCTCAATATACGAGACATAGAATACATGAAGCAGTCGATTACTACGACGACTGGGGTAAATGTGTATACTGCTCAATTATAGAAGCAGAAAAAAAATTAAAAGAAAGAATAGTGTTGGAAACAGAGCACTTTATCGCATTTGTCCCTTTCGCAGCAGCTCTTCCCTTCGAAATAACCGTTATACCTAAGAGACATGCAGCAACCTTTGGAGAAATCAATGATAAGGAAATTACCGATCTCGCGGGAATACTTCATAATGTGCTTGGTAAACTCTACCGAAAACTGAATAATCCAGATTACAACTATGTTATCCACACTGCTCCATTCAATGATAAAGGCGAAGATTACTATCACTGGCATATTGAAATATTCCCGAGACTAACAAAAGTTGCAGGTTTTGAAATGGGTTCAGGTATTTACATAAACACTTCTATCCCCAAAGAATGCGCTTCATTCCTTCGAGAATGAAGTTTCCCAGTTAGTCTAATATTCACTGGGTTTCCCAATTATTATTGACTTATCAGAATATTTATGCTAATAAATGGTAACAAATTATTATTAGATAATACTAAGCAAACAATAAAACAATAGGGGGCAATCATGATTCGAGCTTTCTTATACATTCTTCTTTTACCTTTGCTTATCTCCTGCGGTTCTAATACCTCTCGAGACACATTTAATTTAAAAACTGTGAATAACATTAAAGATATTACCCTTTCAGATAAAGCTTTAAAGGGACTTGAAGAAAATGGTTTCATTCTCACCAAGACCACCGAAGAAGATATATATGACATTTACAGTAAATTACACAAAGATAAACGACCCACCTTTATTACAACAGATATTGTTCTTCATACTAATCATCTTCTCTTCGATTATCTTCTTAGAATTATTGAGATAAAAAAATTGTATGGTCTCCTTGAGTACCTATCTGAAGGTATACTCAAAGAATTAATAGATATCTATAACCATAAAAAACTTTCATTAATTGAAAAAACAGCACTGGAAAGGGATATAGGTTTTTTCGCAATACCATACATGATTTTAGGAAATAAGATTTCACTTCCAAAATCTATCGAGAAAAAGGTAAATCAGGAATTAAAATTAATTGAAGCAGCAGAAGATTTTGCGGAATCTCCACTTTTTGGAGTGAAAGAAGACTACAGTCAATATAAACCACGGGGACATTATACAAGAAGTGAATCATTTAAACAATATTTCGTTTCCATGATGTGGTTTGGAAGAATGGCATTTTACGTAAAACCACCGAAATCAATAATCCGTTCAGGGGAGAGCGAGCAGATTGGAAGGAGTCACACACTGAGTGCCTTATATATAACATTTGTATTACATAATAATTCTCTCCTACTTGATAATTATAAAGAATTATACCGGATTACATCAATTTTTGTAGGAGAAAGCGATGATCTTGGGGTGCTTGATTATCTGACTTTATTAGAAGAAGTATATGGAAAGCAACCTAAGATTGGTTCAATTTCAAAAAATAATCTTCTGAATAAATTTATGAAAAGGGCTAAGGAAGAAAAGCCACCGCAAATAATGTCGGGTATCCTAACCGATCAGGAAACAAATGATTTACCCCGATCATTCAAATTTATGGGACAGCGATATATTCCAGACTCTTATATGTTCCAAAACCTTGTCTATGATAAGGTAACAACATTTACAGGCACAGGAAAGGTCTTTACAGCCGTTCAATCTATAGCAGGAGTGGTTCGTGGTTTTCCAAGAGGACTTGATGTACTTGCTGTACTTGGTTCTGATGAAGCACTTAATATTATTGAAAAAGAAGGTGATTCATCATTCAAAGGCTACAAAGAACAGATGAATAAATTAAGAGAAGAATTCTTGCAATTAGAGGAAGGAGATTGGCGAAAAAACCTTTATTTCAGTACCATCTACGGGTTAAAGATTATTCTTTGTAATATCGACGAATTCAAAAATCCATACATAAATAAAAAAACATGGGTGAAGAAAATCCTAAATACACTACTTGGAGCCTGGGCAGAACTCAGACATGATACTATACTGTATGCAAAGCAAAGTTATACAATAGTTGCAACCTCCGCCCCTCCCCATCTTCCCCAAAAAATTCCACATGCCTATGTTGAGGCATACCCGAGTTTCTACTCTGAAAACAAGAAATTCATTAATGAATTAATTGAAGTTCTTATGAAGGAGAAGGCGGTTCCGGATGAAGTGCTTAAAAATTTAGAAAACTATGAAGAAATATTAACAAGACTGGTCGAAATCAGTGAAAAAGAAAATAGGATGGAACAACTGGATGAAAAAACAACAAAGTATATTCATTCTATTCACCGAAGACTAAAGGATGTTGTGAGTTTCCCACCACATATTATGGAAGAAATTACAGACGGAACAGACTCAAAAATGGCTGTAATAGCAGATGTTCATACTGATACTAATACAAAACAGGTACTCGAGGTTGGCGTTGGGAACCCGTTAAAACTTTTTATTATTGTTCCGGTAAATAATGAACCTTATGTAATGGAAGGAGCAACATTTTCTTACTATGAATTTAAAGAACAATTATCTAACCGTTTAACTGACGAGGAATGGCAAAAAATGATACAAAAGGAAGAACTTCCAGCTTTACAACAATGGTTCAGGGAACTCGTAATGACAACCTCTTCTGATTAAAACTGCAAAGCGGGGTAAGAGAAAATGGATAAGAAAAAAATAAAACAAGAAATAAAGAAAGGTATAAAATCTGTTGACACTATTAAAAAAAATATGATAGAGGTCGTTAATTACGAATACAGGAAAAAGAGGGATGTTGAGATAGTTATTGAAAATGAAGAATTTACCTCTGTCTGTCCTAAAACCGGTCTCCCAGATTTTGGCAAATTAACAATTCGATATATACCCTTAAAAAAGATTATTGAACTGAGATCCCTTAAATACTACTTTCTTCAATACAG
>JAGMEZ010000409.1 GCA_023127905.1 Caldifarciminota bacterium | reverse complement strand
ACCGGTTATGAAAATTGTTGGATTGCCTGGAGAATCTGGACTCGTATGGGCGACAGCAATGGTCACCAATATTTATGGCGGGCTGGTAGTTTTCTTTTCTCTTGCAATGAAAACGCCGTTAACCATTGCTCAAGTGACTGTTTTATGCACAATGATACTGATTGCCCATTCGCTGCCGGTAGAGTTACGCGTCGCCCAAAAAGCTGGGGTAAGGTTGTGGTTTATGTTGGTTTTGCGTGTTTTTGGAGCGTTTATTCTGGGATGGATACTAAATATAATTTATAGTTCATTTCATTTTTTTCAAGAAGAGGTTACAATTTTGTGGAAACCAGTAGTTGAAGATCCATCGATTTTATATTGGATAGTATGTCAGTTAAAGGGCTATGGTGTAATTTTTTTAATTATTTTAGTGTTAATTTCTCTTATGAGGGTCTTTAAAAAATTGGGTGTAATAGACCGTTTAAACAAGTTACTTGAACCATTGCTGAGATTTTTAGGGATGAGTAAGGCTGCTGCACCATTAACGATTATTGGAATGACACTTGGGATTTCGTACGGAGGAGGATTGATAATCAATGAAGCAAAATCAGGAGTATTGAGTAAAAGAGACATATTTTTATCCCTGTCACTTATGGGTTTGTCTCATAGCTTAATCGAAGATACTCTATTAATGGTAGCGATGGGAGCGTCATTAACCGGTGTTTTGTTGGGAAGAGTTTTGTTCACCATCATTGTTATGTTGTTGCTAACGAAACTAACGAAGGGGGTCAGGCTTTGATAATTTGATATTTATGATATTTATGTAAACTCGACATTTCCATTTTGTCTTAACACTTAAAAACAAAGTCCTTGACATGGTTGATTTTGAAGCACAAAATAATGATGAGTTTAGGCGCAAAATAATTATTGAGAGATAATACAATACACATTTCTCTCAGAAATGAATAACACAGATTACACCAAAAGGAGGTAAAATATGAAGACTAAGAAATTTACCATCTTACATTCGAATGACATGCATGGAGATTTTCTCGCTGAAGTTCAGGGTGAAAAAGGAGAACTCATCGGTGGGCTTGCACTTCTATCAGGGTATGTTAACAAAGTACGAAAAGAGGAGGAAAATGTCTTATATGTCATATCGGGTGATATGGTTCAGGGTTCGCTCATAGATTCTGAATATAAAGGCATTTCGACTATAGAAATTATGAATTATCTTGCTCCTGATGTTGTAGCTCTTGGGAATCATGAGTTCGACTATGGATTACCTCACTTATTATTTTTAGAAAAGATGGCTAATTTCCCAATTGTGAATGCAAATTTATATATTAAAAAATACTTCAAGCGACTCATGAAACCATATGTTATCATCAACAAAGCCGGTTTTGATATTCTATTTACAGGTATTATTACAGAGAAGGTGATTGATTCGATCGAACAAGATGAGTTAATCGGTACCTTAATCTCACTTGAAGATGCCAGTGCAGAGGTTGGAAAAATTACCGATGCTTATAAAAATGATGACATTGATTTGACAATTTTGTTAACCCACATCGGTTTCGAATCTGATATCCAGCTGGCTAAAATGCTTAAACCTGAATGGGGTGTTGATATGATTATCGGCGGACACTCTCACACAATACTAAGTGAACCAGAAAAGGTAAACAATGTTTTAATTGCACAGGCAGGGGTAGGGACAAACCAGATTGGACGTTTCGATATTATAGTTGATGATGAAAAGAACAGTATTGTTGATTACAAATGGCAGCTTATTCAAATAAACGAAAAGATTGCGGAGCGCGATAAAGCGTTAACAGAATATATTGCATCTTTTAAAAAGGAGGTAGACCGCAAGTACAACACAATAGTGTGCAAGTTTTCTGATAAACTTACTCATCCGCAGAGAGAAGTTGAAACATCTTTGGGAAATTTAGTGGCTGATGTTTTTGCTAAAATTGCAGAGTGCGACATTATGTTTGTCGGTGCTGGGTCAATCAGAGTTAAAGAGCTTGGACCAAGTGTAACATTAGGAAATATCAAATCGTGTTTCCCTTATGACGATAGCCTGATACGGTTTACTATTACTGGTAATTATGTTAAGAAAATCTTTGCACACACTATGAGACTTGAAAATCGTGATGGTGAGGGTGAGTGCTATCAGGTGAGTGGAGGTATTCAAGCCATTTATAATGATTCAACGAAGGCACTCGAATCCCTGATATTGAGAGGTGAGTCGATAACTGATCAGCAGTTATACAAAATTTGCCTTCAGGGATATCATGCAAATAATAGCGCAGACTACTTAAATGTCACCCCGGAAGAGCTGCGCCAATCAGGCAAACCAAAAGTAGTCTCAACCTCTGCTCAGGGAGTTCTTGAAGAATACTTGAGGAACCACCAGAATATTGGACGTAAGGTTGAGGGTCGTTTAGTATATAAAAACTAAAGCTTCGGGGTCAAAAAAACAAAGTCCTTGACATGGTTGATTTTGAAGCGTAAAATAATGATGAGTTTGGGCGCAATATAATTATATAGAGATAACACAATGCGCATTTCTGTCAGATAGGTAATGGATGGAAGTAAATGCAATTTGAAGGATAAAATATGAGTGAGAAAATTAGAGTAGGAATTCTTTTTGGAGGAAAATCGGCAGAACACGAAGTTTCTCTCCAGTCAGCAAAAAATGTTATTGAAGCCATCAATAAGAAAAAATACGAAGTGATACTAATAGGTATTGACAAGGAAGGACAATGGCATTTGAGTGATTCCTCAAGGTTTCTTTTGCATGAGGATAATCCCAAGTTGATTAAGCTAAATAAAGCGAGTGACAGGGTTTTATTTGTTCCTGGTAAGAAAACGAAACAACTTGTTAGTCTTACCAGAGGCCAATCTGAAAGACAGGTTGATGTGGTATTTCCAATACTTCATGGACCGTTTGGGGAAGATGGTACTATTCAGGGCTTACTAAAACTTGCAAACATCCCATTTGTTGGTGCTGGTGTTTTAGGTTCTGCAGTGGGTATGGATAAAGATGTTATGAAACGTCTGCTCAGGGATGCTGGAATTCCTATCGCTACATTTCTTTCTTTTAACCGATCATCCATAAATGTGACTAACTTCGACGATGTAATGAAGAAATTAGGTCTGCCGTTTTTTGTTAAACCAGCGAATCTTGGTTCATCCGTTGGGATTAGCAAGGTATCGGATGGAAAGCAATTTGATGTTGCTGTAAAGGAAGCATTCAGATACGATAGAAAAATTCTGTTCGAGGAATTTATAGAAGGAAGGGAGATTGAGTGTTCTGTCCTGGGCAATGATAATCCAATTGCTTCGGTGCCTGGCGAGGTTATACCACAACATGAATTTTATTCTTATGAAGCCAAGTATATTGATGAAAATGGAGCAATCCTGGAAATTCCAGCAAAACTTGCAGATAATATTATAAAAGAAATCCAAGAGCTTGCAATTAAGACCTTTAGAGTACTTTGTTGCGAAGGAATGGCTCGTGTGGACCTTTTCTTGAGAGATAACAGGGAAGTTATTGTAAACGAACTTAATACGATTCCAGGATTTACAAAGATTAGCATGTATCCTCGACTCTGGGAAGCAACAGGGATTCCGTACTCAGAATTGATAGATAGATTGATCCAGCTTACGCTGGAGAGATTTAGAAAGGAAAAGAATCTGGAGACATCTTTTAATATTTGAAGTATGCTTTTTAATAAAAAGTCCTATTGGACTGATTTGTCCAATAAGTAAGAAAGGAGGAATTATGGATAGAATGATTGCATATTGTGGCATAACTTGTACTGAATGTCCTGCATTCTTAGCAACTCAGAATGATGATGATGATATAAGGAAGAAAACCGCAGAGCAGTGGTCAAAGGAATACAACTGTGAGATGAAACCAGAAGATATTAACTGCGTCGGATGTATGGCAGAGACTGGTCTACATATCGGTCACTGGAACGAATGTGGAATAAGAAAGTGCGGGCAGGAGAAAAATGTAAAGAATTGCGCTTATTGTGATGATTTTGCTTGCGAAAAACTAAGTGAATTCTTCAAGGTAGTACCTGACGCAAAGGCTACTCTCGAAGAAATCAGAAAAAATTTATAGACTGAGCGAATAATAAAATATTATCTGTTTGAATAATTAGACTTTTAAAAGAGTAGTCTGTCCCCTTTTAGCTGCTGTTGCTAAAATTTTCTTGACGAATATACGCTTATGTGCTATAATTTTTATAAGAAAGAGACAATTTGAGGATTAGAAAAGTGATTTTACTGTATAGAAAAAAGGAGGATAAGATGACATGTAAGACATTCCTAATAATTATCATTTTAGTTATGTTAGCTGGCTGTACAAAAAAAACAACAGAACCAGAAAACAGTGCACCATATGTTCCTGATAACCCGGTTCCTTCAAATGGTGCTATAGATCAGGGAGTAGATGTTAATTTAATCTGGACAAGTGGAGATCCAGACGGTGACCCGGTAAGATACGATATATATTTTGGTACGAGTTCTCCACCACCTGTTGTGTCTAATAATCAGTTTGACAAGATTTATGCCCCAGGCATCCTTGATTTTAATACACAGTATTATTGGAAGATAGTTGCAAAAGACAATCAAGACCATACTACTGAAGGAAATATATGGAGTTTCACAACAGGGCAAACCCCACCAAAACCACCCAATCTTTCGATTGTGGCAGATGTAGAAGGTGATGGAGTAACTATCTCATGGGACCAGATTGATATTGTTGATGGATATGAAGTCATTATTCCTGATGGGGATACAATTTCATTGAACTATGATGAGCCGAGCTATATGGATGATTTTCCTTTGTCAACCGGGACTTACACTGTTTATTCTGTTTATGAAACTCAATTGAGTGATCCTGCTACAATAAGCAGTGAACCATATGCGAGCGATTCGGATATTATAATCTCTACTGGTACCTCTGGTGAAGGTAGTGCGTATGGTTGGGATCCTCAAACAGGAATTGGAACAACTTATTCTCTTGACGGCATTTACAAATCAGTGATTGATTTCTACCTATATTCCGATTCCTTGACATTTGATTTTTATAGTGCAGATGAACCTCCCTACAACGGGGACAAAACAACCGATATGCTCAACATGGGTACATTCAATTTTTTCACAGCACCACCGGCAGGGTACAATAGTAAAGAACCTGTATTTTCAGAAAACTATTATGCGATGAGGGTTCAGGGGGATTACTATGCAAAGGTCTATATTGTGAGTACAGATAGTGTGAGCGCAACATTTAATTATGAATTTCAAACAATTATGTCATTAAGGATTTTTTAGATCCAAAAAGACAGTGGTCAAACCATGACGTGAGATATAATTATTTTTACTGGAGGTTTTGAAAAAGGAAATCTAACTCTATCCCCTACCTTGAAATCCCCCTCCAAAAAACACTTGCAAAATTAAAAAATTTGTTGGTAAAATAAGTTTTTTTTGTATAATTCTTTCCAAATATGAAAAAAGAAAAAAGGGGAAGTTCCCTTTTTAATAATTTAAGGAGAGAAAACTAAGACTGAAATGCAAACTGAACAAATGGGAACGAGTAATAAGACGCTTGTGGCGTATGCCACAAAAGGCGGGGTGACAGAGGAATCCGCCAATGTAATTGCAGATATCCTGCGAGATAAACATAGTTTTGAAGTAGATTTGGTCAATCTCAGGGAAGAGTCTTCGCCCGACTTTACACCGTACAAGAATATCTTCATTGGGAGCGGTATCAGAATGAGTCGATGGTATAAAGTAGCTTTGAGGTTTCTCGAGAATAATTTTGAAGATAAGAACATCGTGATATTTCTGTCGTCGTGCAGAGCTGGAGATCCAAAAACACGAGATGAAGCCGTTGTAACATACATAGACGGTGTCCTGGAGAAGTTTCCTCATATCAAGCCAATTGCAACAGAAGCTTTTGGAGGTCGCATGAGAGTCTTTAGAAAAACCGTCACAGATAATTGGGACAAAGAGAAAGTAAAAGCATGGGTTGAAGGGATTGGCAAGAAGCTTTCTCGGTAGAAATAAAAAAAAGAAATTGGAAAATGAATAAGCATAAAAACATTAATATTTTTGAGGGTATTACCAGGAACATATTCATTCTGGGATTGGTCAGTCTATTCACCGATCTCAGCAGTCAGATGGTTTTTCCGTTAATCCCGCTGTTTCTGACTACTGTCTTGGGTT
>JAGMEZ010000408.1 GCA_023127905.1 Caldifarciminota bacterium | reverse complement strand
TCATATTCCATCAACAGGGATGGAGAGAAGATATTCAGTTCACATTTCAGATATGACAAACCAACAATTGTAATTATTAATGAATACTGTTTCAGCGACGCAGAAATATTCCCAGCTGCCTTCAAAGAATTAAAATTAGGAAAACTCATTGGGGTGCCAACATTTGGTGCTGTAATAGGAACAAATGACATAACGCTGATTGATGGTTCCGGATTCCGCGTTCCGGGAACAGGATGGTATAGAATAAGTGGAAAAAAGCTTGAGAATGTCCCGGTTGAACCCGACATTTATATCGAGAACACCCCTGAAATGGAAGGTTCAAGCAGCGATAATCAGTTGCGAAAAGCGATAGAGGTACTCCTGCAAGAGATTGAGGAAGAAAAGTAGGGAGTAAGCAGTAAGTAGTATACAGAAAGATAAAAATCAGATGCTTGTTTTATATCTATCTATTTCCTCAATCGTTTCAATTTCCCACAGATATTTCTTTAAACTAATTTTGTCTTGAGAAGAAAATTCTACACCTTCTAATTCCAAAAGCATTCTTTGTTGTCTGTATCCTTCTCCACGCAATGATATTTTACCTTGAGAATTAATAACCCGATGCCAGGGAAGGTTATACTCCCCTGATAAAGAATGAAGTAACCAGGAAACCTGTCTTGAACCATAAGGTTTTCCAGCCAATCCTGCAACCTTACCGTATGTTAGTACATTTCCTTCAGGAATATTACGAATTATAAATATTACCCTCTTCGTAAACCCATTAATATTGTGCATTTTGTCCAACAACCCTGGATTTTATCGAATTAAACGCTCAAACGATTATAACGTTCTAAATATAATTCTCTTTGCAAAGCTAATGAGAAAATCTGGGGAAGACAATCGTTTGGGTAGAGCAATAGCTGCTTCTTCATATGCAACAGTAATAATCAGGCTCAGCGCTATTCCCAAAATGGACATAATAACCTTCAATGGCCAATATATATTCTGTAGTGTATTGAAAAGTATTTAATAATGAATGTCTAATAATATGTCTCTTTACAATAAACTGAAAAAATTATATATATAACTTCACAAAAGTCAAGAAAAATTATGTAATTTCAGGAAAAATCAGTTGTTTAAATTATAGCTTTGTAATCAAAAAAAATCTTGACTTTCTTTCAGTTATTACTTATATTGTAGCATTATGAAATTCTATGCATTCATGATGTTGCTTCTTCTCTCAATATCAACTTTACCTGCAGAAGTGAATAAAGATATGACAGATGAAGAATTATTTCATATATGTTACAAAAATGCAGGCAAAAGAATAGTCGATGAACTAATCGATGCAGGATATACAGAAATATGTGTTATAGAAAATCCCGAAGATAAAGATGATAATAGTGACATTGTAATTATCGAGAGCATAACAAATGAAATGAAAAATCAAAATGGAAGTGTATATCTTAAAGAATCGTATAGCGAAACCGACGAACTGTTGCTTTTTTACAGAATCATTAGTAAAAATATTTATTTTGAGGAAAAGGAGCACTTTTTTGGAGAACCCATTCTTCTGCGGGATGTGAGAATTACATTATCTTACAGACTTGTTGACCAGAAAACGGGTGAGATCTTGATCGCAAGTGAGATTGATGAATCCATTGAAAATGAGATTTCTAAAAAGGTATACACAAACCTCAAAAAAGGAATAAAAAGGAAAGGAATATCAATTTCACATTTTATAGAACCAACACTAATTATAGCAATCGTTGGTGGGTTAATGTATATTTTCTATTCACAAAAAAGTAGTCAATAATTGGAGGTATCATGAATCCTGAGTTAAAAGATAAAATTATTAAAGGAAAAACTCTATTCGACCAGGGAAGAGTTAATGAAGCCCTTACTCTTATTAAAGAGGCATGTGAGCAAGCACCTAATTATCCTGATATTCATAACCAACTCGGATTGATGTACAGTATGCTCGGCTCATACATGCAGGCTGTTAATGCGTTCAAAAAGGCTCTTCAGTTAAACCAGAATTATGTAGAAGCCCACCTGAATCTTTCCATTACCTACAACGAAATGGGAAAATATACGGACGCAGTTACTGAGTACGAAAAAGCAATGAAATTAGAGCAAATTGAAGGAAGACTAACATTAGGAATGAAAGCAAAGCTTGCAAACGCTCATAAAGAACTTGGTTTAACCTATCTCGAGATAGAGGAATTTAAGAATGCGCAAAGGGAGTTCTTGAAAGCATTAAAGATAGCTCCACAATATCTTGACATAAGAACACTCCTTGGTAATACATACATAAAAATGGGTATGTATGACGAGGCAATTACCGAACTTGAAAAGGTAGTAGGTATAAATCCACAATATATTGATGCAAGAGTGAAGCTTGCTGTTGCTCACTATAAAAAGGGAGATAAAAATACTTCAAATAATATCCTTAAAGAAACACTCTCATTTGCCCCGGATAACGAGAAAGTAAAAGTATTTTTGAAATTGAGCCAAACGGAGCAAAACGAATGAATTATAAAGATACACTGAATCTTCCTACTACTACATTTCCCATGAAAGCAAACCTTCCGCAAAAGGAAAAGGAAATATTAGAATTCTGGAGCGAGAATCACATCTACGAGAAGATATTAAAGAAACGAGATAGAAAAAAGTCTTACATACTCCACGATGGCCCTCCATACGCAAATGGACACATTCATATGGGTACTAGTTTAAACAAAATTTTAAAGGATTTTGTTGTGAAAAGCTATTCAATGCTAGGTCATTATGCTCCGTATGTCCCGGGGTGGGATTGTCATGGAATGCCTAT